>CAZIGU010000025.1:0-11581 GCA_964538545.1 uncultured Candidatus Peribacteria bacterium | reverse complement strand
ATTTTTTGAATCATCTCAAAATTCATATTCTCTAAAGTCGCTAAACTCTATTCATTTTCATTTAAAATTTGTTTTAAAATTTCAAACAAATAAATTATCAACTAGTCTATTTATTTTTATAAGAAATTTATTATCCATTTTATAATGATTTATTTTTTAAAAATTCTCTTAATTGTTCTCATAAATCCTCTCTTTTTAAGGCAAAATCTATAGTAGCTTGCAAAAATCAAAATTTATCTCAAGTATCATATCTTTTTCATTCTATTTCAAGTCAATATATGTCTTTATCTTTTATCATCATAGCAAAAGCATCTGCAAGTCTTTTTTCGCCATCTTTTCAAGAAGAAGATTTTTCTAAATAATCAAAAATATCTGGAGTTAAAACATATTTTCATATAACTCCAAGTCTAGATTCAGTCTCATCTTTTGATGGTTTTTCTAAAAAATCTGAAACTTTATGTAAAGTATTTTCACTATAATCAGACTCAACTATTCAATAACTAGATACTTTATCATCTCATACTTTTTCTAAAGCTATTATAGGAGTATTTTTTCTATAAAATGCATTTATCAATTGACTAGAAGCAGGCTCAAAAGAGTCTACTAAATCATCTCAAAACAAAACTAAAAATGGATCATCTCATATAAACTGTTTAGCTCTTAGTATAGCATCTCCGTCTCATCTAGGCAATGGCTGTCTTACATAAGCTATATTTGCAAGATTAGAAATAGATTCTACTAAACTAAGTTCTTTAGTTTTTCATTTTTCAACAAGAGTTTTTTCTAATTCAAAAGATGCATCAAAATGATCTTCTATACTTCTTTTTCATCTTCAAGTTATTATAATAATATCTTCTATTCAAGCAGCAGCTGCTTCTTCAACAAGATATTGTATAACAGGCTTATCAACTATAGGAAGCATTTCTTTTGGTTGGGCTTTTGTAGCAGGTAAAAATCTAGTACCAAATCAAGCAGCTGGAATAATACATTTTTTTATTTTCATAAATATTTATTATCAGATAACAAAAACATTATATATTTTTTTAAAAAAAATCAAAAAAACCTTCCAAAATTGAAAGGTTTTAATTGTTATACTATTTTATCAGTAATTTTTCCATAAGAAGTGATTTCTCATTCTTTAAAAAATCTTTTTAATTCTACAACAGCAGTTTCTTCACTATCAGAAGCATGAATAATATTTGCATCTATAGTTAAAGCAAAATCTCATCTAATAGAGCCAGGTAAAGCTTCCATAGGATTAGTAGATCAAGTTAGATTTCTTATAGTTTTTATAGCATTTTTACCACTTATAGCTATAGCAACAACAGGAGATGATGTCATATATGCTTTTATACCAGGGAAAAAAGGTTTATCTGCTAAAAAACTATAATGCTCATTTACTATTTCATCACTAAGAATCATCATTTTCATTCAAACGATTTTTAATCATTTATTTTCAAATCTAGTAACTATTTGACCTATAAGTCATCTTTGAACTGTATCTGGTTTAAGTAAAACTAATGTAGTTTCCATCATAAAACAAGTTAAAAATTAAAAGTAAATAAATTATACAAAAATATTTTTTTTTGCAAAAGAAAATAAAAAAACAAGATAAATCTTGTTTTTTTAAATTAGTAAGGTAATGTACCACTTCAATTTTGAACAACATTATTAGAACCATTAAATATAAGTCATGGAGTTTCATCTGAATTTAAAGAAATAGTACTTCAAGAAATATTACTTCAAGAAGTAGTACTTCAAACTGTAAGTATTTTAATATCTGCTGATATCATAGTTACTACTCAAGTTCAAGAAGTGTTTCATTTAACAAGATCTCATTTTTTAAAAACTCAGAAATTAGAAGTTAAAGTAATTTTATTTGCAGATATACTTCAACTAGATGAAGTTCAAGTAATTGTTCTAGGTATATAATTACCTACTACTAAAGCTTTTTTATTTCAAGCATTTTCAAGAGTAGCAGCTACTTGAAAAGCCATAGTAGATCAAGTATTTATTCAAGCCAAAACATAATCAGAAACATATAAATCATCTTTAAATTTATCTTGTTCTATTCATAATAATTGAAAATTAGCTGTACCGACTTTATATTTAGTATTTGTTATTGATCAAGTAGGATATCAAGCAATTGATAAACTTCAAGAAGCTCAAGTTTTTTCACTTCAAACCATATCAACATAATTAGAACCTCAAGTCTTTTTGATTTCTATTTGTTTAGAAATAACTTGTAAATCATTCAATCTTTTACTATCTCTAGCATCAGAACTATAAGAATCAAAAGATATAAAAGCAATAGTTGCAAGTATAGCAAGTATAGTTATAACTATAATAAGTTCAACTAAAGTAAATCATTTATTATTTTTATTAATCATAAAAAAATAATTATCAAATAAAGTAAAAATATTATATCTAAATAAAAATTATGTCAAGAAATAATTTTAATTATAAAATTCATTCTTTTACAACTTTTGGATTATTTGCATATTTTAGTCATTCTTCTTCTGAAACAACTCAAGAATTTATCAAATCAATTATATCTTTTTCAAGTATTTGCATACCATCTCTACTTCACATTTGCATAATTGAAGGTATTTGATGCAAATCATTTTCTCTTATAAGATTTGATATAGCTGATGTTTTTATGAGTATCTCTTTTACCATTCTTACTCAAGTTCAATTTTGAGTTTTTAAAAGCCTCTGACTAAAAACTCCAGCAAGAGTATCTGCTAATTGCAACCTTATTTGATTTTGTTGTCATGATTCAAAACTATCAATTATACGAGATATCGTTTGATACGCACTACGAGTATGAAGTGTTGAAAAAACAAGATGTCATGTTTCAGCTAGGGTAAGAGCCATCTCCATCTCTTGAGTAGTTCTCATTTCTCAAAAAAGTATAACTTGAGGATTTTGCCTCATAGCTCAAGCTAAAGCTGTTTCATAATTTGGCACATCTTTTCATATTTCTTTTTGCTCCACTATAGATTTATTATGTGGATGAATATATTCTACAGGGTCTTCAATAGTTATTATATGTTTTGCATAGTTTTGATTTATATAATTTATCATAGCTGCAAGTGTTGTTGATTTACCTGATCAAGTTGGTCAAGTAACCAAAACTAATCATTGTCACAACTTAGTTATATCTCTATATACATCAGGTAGATTTAAATCATCTAAAGTTGGTATTTTATTTCATAAAAGTCTTATAACAGCCATATATTTAGACATTTGAAAAGATACATTTACTCTAAATCTTCTTTCATTAAAAGAAAAAGCAAAATCTAAATTTTTATCTCTAATCAAATACTCATGTTGCCTTTCAGTTATTATAGATTGTGAAAATTCCATAGTATCTTTCCATGTTAGTTTTTCTAATCATTCGTCTATTTTGACTATTTCTCATCATATTTTTATAGCAGGATATATTCATTCTGTTATATACATATCACTTCATTCATTATCAATCATAACTTGCAATAATTGATCTCTAAGAAAATAATTTTCTTTTATAACTCATTTCATAAAAATTAAATAAAAGTATAATATTACATCTTTAGTATACCGTTATTATTATTTTTTGCAAAATTTTTGCATTTTTTTAAAAAAAATGTTAAAATTACTATGTATTTTAAAAAATAAAAATAAAATTATGGTAAAATTAAATCTACAAGCGTTAAAAAATAACAATCTTGAAAAAGATATAAATAATAATATAGGTAATATAGAAAATATAAATAATACTATAAATAATACTATAAATAATATAGATAATATAGAAGATATAAAAATAGAAAAAGAAAAAAATTCTCTAAAACCAAAAATTTCTCTTCAAATTAAAACTAAAGAAAATTCTGATAATTATCAAAAAGAAAACAATATAATTAAAGAAAATAAAATAGATAATATAGAAGATATAAAAATAGAAAAAACTGAAGATTCTTCAGAAAATATAGAAAAAGAAAGCAATATTGTTTATTTTTCAGATTGAGATACTATAGCTACAATAATAAATGAAAAAGAAGAAGAAATTTTTTGAAGTTATATATCAACATTTGATGATGAATGAATTAAAAAGAAAAAAGAAGAAGAAATGATGAAAAAAAATCGAACAACAATCATATTTGAAACAAATGAAAACAATTTGGAAAGCAAAGATAATAAAATTATCAACACATTGAACTCAAAAGAAAATATAAATTTAAATAATAACTCTAAAAATGAAGAAGCAAAAAATACAAATCTAGATAACTATAAAAAATCTAAAAAAATAAAAAAAATAAATTTTATAATAACAAGTTTTTTAATATTTTCAATTACAGTATGAATGATGTTGTTTTTAAATTGAAAATCAAAAAATATTCAAGAAAACTTAAATATAACTACAAACATATCTCAAATAGATAATTCAAATAAAGATGAAATAAACAAAGAAGATAATAATATTACAAGTAATACTCCAACAAAAGTCAATACAATTTCAACAGAAAAAGTTGATATTGTAGATAAAAATATTATTATTAAAAATAATATATATAAACACTTTATAAAAAAATAAAAATATGAATACTATAGATTCTTTAAAAATAATTAGTGATATACCAGACACTATAAATTTTATAAATGATATATTTGATGAAGCTATAAAACAAAATATATCAGATATACATATAGAACCTAATTCAAATTATATACTAATAAGATTTAGAAAAGATTGAGATTTTTTGTTGCATCAAAAAATCTCTTTAGAACAATCATCACCTATAACTACTAGATTCAAAGTATTATGAAAAGTTAAAATAGATGAATCTAAAAAACCACAAGATTGAAAGATAGTTTATTTATCAGAAAAATTAAAAACTCAAGTAGATATTCGTATGTCTTCTTTACCTACATCTTATTGAGAAAAAATAGTATTGAGAATTTTAAAACAAGATGATAATTTAATAAATATTGATAAAATTTGATTATATGAATTAAATCTAGAAAAAGTTAAAGAAGCTCTAAAAAGCAAATATGGTATTATACTTGTAGCTTGACCAACATGAAGTTGAAAATCTACTACTCTTTTTAGTGTATTAAAAAATTTTGATCCTTTAGCATACAATATCTCAACACTAGAAGACCCCATAGAATATAATATGGATTTTGTAAATCAATCTCAAATAAAACCTGAAATATGATATACTTTTGCTTCTGGTCTTAGAAGTCTAGTTAGACAAGATCCAGATATCATAATGGTATGAGAAATAAGAGACAAAGAAACTGCTATTTTATCTATAGAAGCAGCTTTAACTTGACATCTTGTGTTATCTACTATACATACTAACTCTGCTGCAGCAACTATACAAAGACTTATAAATATGTGAATAGAACCATTTTTAATAGCTTCAGCTTTAAAAATGGTTATTTCTCAAAGACTTATAAAAAAAGTTTGTCCTCACTGCAAAAAAATACACAATCCTGAAGTAAATTTAAAGGAAAAAATAAAAGAAAACTTAATAGATATAATTAAGGAAGAAGAAATAGATCAACTAGTTTTTTATAAGTGAAAATGATGTGAAAAATGCAATAATACTTGATATAAATGAAGAATACGAATACATGAAGTTTTAGTACTTGGAGAATATATGGAAAAAGAGATATTATCTATGACATCAGTGTCAGAAATACATAAAAAAGCCTCAGATAATTGAATGATAACAATAATTCAAGATTGACTTATAAAAGCTCGAATGTGAGAAACCACTTTAGAAGAAGTTTTTACTCTTATTTAATATAAAAATTATGCTTAATTTCTTTAAAAAAAATAAAAATATAGATACTAAAAAAGTGACAAATTTTAAAATTGCTTTAAAAACAATAAAGCAATTTATTTATGTGCAAGATTTTTTAAAAGCAGAAAAAGCTATAAATGAAATTATAAAAAAAGAGAATTCATATTTTGATAGATACATTGAAACTATAGATGAAAAAGATAAAAATAAAGAAATTAAAAAAATTAGAAAAAATATAAAGGAACTTGAAAACTTAAAAATACTAAACAATAAATATAAAAAAGAATATGAAGAAAAGAAATATATTATTTTAAAAAAAATAGAATTTAAAAAAACTAAAGAAAATATAAAAAATCTAATATGAAAAAAAGAATACATTGAAGCCTTAAACCTTGTAAACATACTTAATGAAAAATATGCCAAAGAAGCTGATATACTAAAATATTCTCAAAATATAAAAAAACAAATTCAAATAAAAATAAATGAATTAAGTAAATTTGAAAGAAAAAACATAAAAAATGATACTTTAAAAGAAATCAAACTACTTATATGAGATATAGATATAAATTTAGAAAAAAAAGAGTTAGAAGAATTAAATAAAAATAATAAAAAAAATATTTTAAAAATTTTTAGAAAAAAAATCTTAGAAATTAAAAATCTAAAAAACAAAAGAAATGAAAAAAAATTGATAGATGAAGTAGATAATATTTTAAAAATAAATGATATAACAAAAGAAAATTTAATATTATCAAAACTAAAAAACATACACTCTTGATATAAAAAAGAATTTAAAAATATAAAAATAGATTGATATGATTTTTATGCAAAAACTATATCTTCTGATAAAATAAGTTGAGATAGTATATGATTTGAAGATTGAAAAAAAAATTATTGATTTTATATAGCAGATGCAACTTGACATTGAATAAAAGCTTGATTTATAATATCTAAATTAACAAATATTTTCAAAGAATTATTTCAAAAAAAATCTCTTGAAGAACTTACTTTAAATATAAATAATTCTCTAAAACAAGAGCTAAATAGCTGAAATTTCATAACTAGTATATTTTTTGATATAAAAAAGGAGAATAAAGAAATAAATATTATTGGTATGGGGCATTTACCTATTTATATATTTAGAAAAACGAGCATGAATAAGACTCATTAAAGATATAAGTTTTTTAAAATCAAAAAAAATTATATTAAAAAATGAAGATATACTTTTTACATATACTGATTGAATAATTGAAGCAAAAAACGAAAATGGTGAAATATTTGGTTTTAATAAATTAGAAAATACTTTTTTAGATTTATGTAAAAAATATAGTGATATTATAACTATAGAAAAAGAATTAGAAAATATACTTGAAACATATAATTGAAGCAAAAATTTCTGAGATGATGTGAGTATAATTTTATTAAAGAAAGATCATAGAAAAGATATTATAAAAGAGGAAGATAAAATAAATGAAATTTTATCTATGGAGAAAATAAATATAAAATATAAAAAAAGATTAAAAAATAAAAATAATCAAGAATTAGAAGGAGAATTAAAAAAAATTAAAAAAGAAGAAGAATTAAAAAAAATTTTAAGATGACTTGACGTATTATACAAAACTTGAGAATTACCAAAATTAAAACAAGATTGTATAATGTATATAAAAGAGTGATTTATTGATAAAAAAATAAATTTTTATTTAAAAAAAGCTATAGAAAATGAAAACTCTTTTAAACTAAAACAAAAAGAAAAAAAACTAGAAGATAAATATAATGTGTTATTACAATTATATAAGTCATGAGATTATGAAACTGTTATAAACGAATGTTCATCAATAATACAAAAAGAATGAAATATATAAAATAATATTTAGTGTATGATGTTTAAAGAAAAAAATTTTGATAAATATTGAAATTTTAACAACAAAAAATTTATAGACCTCGTTAAAAAATCACAAAAAGCTATAAAAAATAGAAAAAATTCTAAAAAGAATTTAAACATAGAAATAGCTTTTTTAAACAGTGTCTCAAAAAAAGAGTTATGGCAATTTATAAATAAATTATCAACTTTTATAAATTCTTGAATAGATATAAAGCGAGCATTAATTATAACTTCTAAACAAACAAAAAATCCATATTTATCAAAAATAATAAAAGAAATAAAAATAAATATAGATTATGGTATTTCTATATCAGAAAGTATGATACAATATCCAAAAGTATTTGATAATCTTATAATTGCTCTCGTATGAGTATGAGAAAAAACTTGAACTCTTTGAAGAATACTTCAAGAATTAGATAAAAAAATGCTTGAAAATATAGAATTAAAATCAAAAGTAAAATGAGCTTTAATATACCCTGTTATATTATTATTTTTAACTATATCAATGGTAACTTTTATGATGGTAGTTATAATTCCAAAAATAACAAAAAGTTTTTGAAAAACATGAACAGAATTACCTTATTTGACACAAGTAATAATATCAATATCAGATTTTTTAAGAAATGAATTTATAACAATAATAATATTTTTAATATCTTTATTTTTTATATTTTCTATGATATGAAAGACATATATATGACAAATGATATACTGAAAAATAGTCATAAATATCCCTATTTTTTGACACATTATAAGACAATCAAATATTATTTATTTTATAAATTCTTTTTCTTTACTTATGGAATCTTGAGTTTTATTGCTAGATTCATTAAAAACACGAGCATGAGTTACACCAAATATATATTATAAAAGAGAAATTATTAGAATAAAAAATGAAGTAGAAAGTTGATTAACTATATCTAAATCTATGTGATTAAATCTAGAATACGATACAAATATCTATAACAACAAACTTTTTCCAGAAGAATTTGCATATATAGTAAATACTTGAGAAGAAACCTGAACTTTACGAGAAAGCCTAAAAAAAATAGGATATAATTACACAAATGAATTAAAAAGATATATATGAAACCTTGCTGCTATGTTGGAACCAATTGTAATAATTATAGTATGATTTTTAGTTTGAACAATAGTAATAGCAATAATACTTCCTTTCTTTGAATTATGAAAAATAGCAAAAAAATTATAAATTATATATTAAGATAAAAATATGAATAATAACAAACTAAATTTGACACTATTCCAAAAAAGTACATAAAAATCAAGAAAAAAATAAAATAAGTTAAGTTTGAGAATAACTTATTTTATTTTTTAACATTTAAGTTATTGAAGTAGTGTTAATAATGATAAAAAAGTCATTAGAAACTTTGATGAAAGAAATCTATTTTTCAATTTTTAATCAATTATTATAAGAAATTTTTATATTGTCACCTTCTTTTAATTCTCAAGAAAGTATATAATTTGATAATGGATTTAAAATATAATTTATTATTACTCTAGAAGCTGGACGAGCTCAAAACTCTTTATCAAATCAAACTGATGATATAAAATCAATTACTGTTTTATCAAAAGAAGAAGTAATATTTTTTGATTTTAAATTTTTTGAAACATCAAAAAGCATTATCTCAACTATACTTACTATCATATTTTCATCTATAGGATTGAATACTATTATATCATCTATACGATTTAAAAACTCTGGCTTAAAAAATAAAGATAAATCTTTAAAAACTTCTTTTTCTATTTCTTGATTTGATAAGTTTTCCCTGGTCATTTTTTGTATTTTTTGACTTCAAATATTTGATGTTAAAATTATAATAGTGTTTTTAAAATCAATAGTTCTTCATTTTCCATCAGTTAATCTAGCATCATCTAAAACTTGCAATAATATATCAAATACATCTTTGTGCGCTTTTTCTATCTCATCAAAAAGTATAACACTATATGGTTTTTTTCTAACTGCATTTGTTAATTGTCATCATTCTTCATATCATACATATCCAGGAGGAGCTCATATAAGTCTTTGAACTGAGAATTCTGTCATATATTCTGACATATCAATTCTTATAAAATTATCTTTATTATCAAATAGATTATAAGCTAAAGATTTGGCTGTTTGAGTTTTTCCCACTCAAGTAGGTCATAAAAACATAAAAGTTCATATAGGTTTATTTGTATTTGATAATCAACTTCTTGATCTTTTAATAGCATTTGAAACTGATTCTAAAGCTCTATCTTGTCAAATAACTTGTTTTTTTAAATATGTTGATAAATTAAGTATTTTATCTTTTTCTGACTCTATAAGTTTAGTTAGTGGTATAGAAGTCCATTTTGATATAACTTCTGCAATATCTTCTTTATCTACTTTATCTGAAAGATAAGATTTTCAATCTTTTTTTATATTGTTTAATTCTTGCTCTATGTTTTTTATTTTGTTTTCAAGTTCTGGAACAATAAAATATCTTACTTTTGCTACTTCTGCAAAATTAGCTTCTCTTTCATAATTTAAGGCTAAAGAATTATTTTTATCTATTTCTAATCTTATAGATTTTAATTCATCTATATATTTTTTTTCATTTCTCCAATCTTGTTCTATTATTTTAGATTCTTCTTTTTTTTGATTTAAGATATTTTGTAAAATATCTAAATCTTCTTTTTTAGTAGATTTATCATTTTTTTTAGCTTCTAGTTCTATCTCTAGATTTCTAATATTTTTTTGTAAAATATCTAACTCAACTGGTTTAGAAATAGTTTTCAATTTTACAGATGATAAAGCTTCATCTAGCAAATCTATTGCTTTATCTGGCAATTTTCTATCTGGAATAAATTTAACAGACAATTCTACTGCTTTTTCTATAGCTTGATCTGTTATTTTTATACCGTGATGATTTTCATATTTTTCCTTTATTCATCTTAAAATAGCTAAAGTATCTGATACACTTGGTTCATCTACTATAACTTTTGAAAATCTTCTTTCTAAAGCAGAATCTTTTTCTATATATTTTGCATATTCATATATAGTAGTAGCTCATATCAAGTGAAGATCTCATCTAGCTAAACTAGGTTTAAGTAAGTTTCAAGCATCATTTCATTCTTGTCATCAAATTCAAACTATACTATGTATCTCATCTATAAAAAGGACAATATTTCAATTAGATTTTTCTACTTCTTTTATAACTGATTTAAGTCTTTCTTCAAATTGTCATCTATACATAGCTCAAGCTATCAAAGCTCCCATATCTAGAGTATATATTTTTTTATTTAAAAGATTTTCTGGAACTTCTTTGTTAAATATTTTAAGAGCTATACCCTCAATAATAGCAGTTTTTCCCACTCAAGGATCTCATACTAAAACTGGATTATTTTTGGTTCTTCTAGACAAAACTTGTATAGTTCTTCTTATCTCTTCTTCTCTACCTATAACAGGATCTAGTTTTCACTTACTTGCTAAATTTACTAAATCTATAGCGTATTTAGATAATGGATCTTTTAAATCTTCTTGTGGTACTTGGTTCATATTTAAATAGTTAAAAAATAAATTAGCACATAAATATTATATGTGCTAATTTATTAAAGTCAAAACTTTTTATTTTTTTAAAACCTTCCAAATGCTTTTCTAATTGTTTGACTATTTGCAGTTATTTTCAATTTTCTTGAATCATAAAACCATATATCTTGATCTACTGTTTTTTTGATTACATTGTATAAATTATCTCATGATTTCTTTATATATTCTCAGTTTTTTGCTAATTCTTTTGAAATTCTTATAAATTTTTCTAAATCATCTTTTTCAAATATTTTTTTATTTTCTATCAAGTCATCTATAATTGCATATTTATCATCTATCATTGTTTGAATTGTTTCCTTATATTCTCAAGTGTTTTTA
>CAZIGU010000024.1:0-11863 GCA_964538545.1 uncultured Candidatus Peribacteria bacterium | reverse complement strand
ACTGCTTGAAAAAAACTTTGAATAATAGTATTAAAAGATTGATACAATGTTGATAGTTGATATAATTGAGAATGAAATGTATATGTTAAACCAAATGTGAAAACTATAAATGCTATAATATATGCTGATTGATGATTTATAAGTGTAGATTCTAATTGAAATGTTTTATCAGAAGATAATGATATAAGAACTAGTATTTTACAAAAACAATTAACATTAAATTGAACATTATTTACAAGAAATACTATAGGTTGAGCTTTATTGTGAAGCACAAATAAATATACTCTTCCTTGAGGTCAAGAAACAAATTCTTTTGATAATGCTATGATTTATGATATTAACTATATAAGAAGATGAAATAAAGAATCTCAAAATTGAGAAACAGATTATTTTATAGTAAAATATGATTCTTCTACCCAATCTAATCCACCAAAACTTTTTGGTAACTAATACAAAATAAAAACAACCTTAGGTTGTTTTTATTTTGTATCTTAAATCATCTATATCTCAAGCTCATTGTAGTATGATGATAAGCTCATTTTTATATTTATTATCAAAATAATTTATCATATCAAGAGTTTTTTCAAAATTTTGAGAGTATATTTTTTCTTTATGATTTATAAGTGAAACAAATAAATCTCGAGTCATTTTGCTTTTATCTTCTTGATTATCTCTAGATTCATATATATTTGGAACTATTAGTATATCTGTATCTGTAAAAGCATTTTTAAAATCTTCTATTAGTTGTATAGTTCTTGAGTATTGATGAGGTTGAAAAATAGTAAGTATTTTTTTGTTTACATATTTTTCTTTTAAAGCTTTTAAATTTAGTTTTATTTCTGTAGGATGATGTCAATAATCACTTATTAAAATATTTTGATTTTCAGTTATTCAAACTATCTCACTTCTTCTCCATACTCAAGAGTAGTTTTCTAAACTTGATTTTATAATATCAAAATTAACTTCTTCTTTTAGGGCTTGACAAACTAAATGAGCATCAAAAAGTATGTGTTTTCAAGGTATTTTCATATTTAAAATAGGATTATATCAAGAAAATGCTATACCTAATTCAGGAAAATTTCTAAGAAATTGATTAGTTCATACTAAGACATATGTTATATCATTTCTTAAATTGTATAATCTCATACTATTAGGACAATCGCTATTTAAAACTATAGTTCATCAACTTTTTACATTTTTACAAAAATCTTTAAAAGCATCTACATAATCATCTAAATCTTTATAATAATCTAAGTGATCTAAGTCAATATTTGTAATTATAGCAATATTTGGATGATAATTTAAAAAACTCCTTTTGTATTCACAAGCCTCTATAACCATATATTTACTATCAGAAAAATAACAGTTTTTGTTGTTAAATTCTTTAAGTATAGTTCATATAACTGCATTTACTGATGATGGAGAATTTTTTAGAGTTATTGCTACCATAGATGATGTTGTAGATTTACCATGACTTCAAGCTACTCGTATCAAAAAATATTTTTGACTTATTTCTTTTAAGCTTTCTGGATATGTTTGAGTAATTATATCTATTTTTTTTGCTTTTAATAATTCAGAATTATCATTTGATATAGCTTCTGTATATATAACTTTTTCAAAAGAATTATTTATTATTTCAGGTCTTTCTCATATAAAAATATCTATTCATTCGCTTTTTAGTTTTTTTGTAAGTTCAGTTTCTATTTTATCACTTCACAAAACACTGTATCATTTTTGTAAATAATATCTAGCAATTGCAGATATTCATATTCATCATATTCAGATAATATATATTTTATTCATATTTAATTTATTATTTTTAATATCTGTTTTAGTTCTTTTAGTTCTTTTACCTCTTTTATTACATATTTATCATTTTGTGAATTATCTCATATAAATATAAAGTCTATTCAAAAATAATTTGCTATTTCTCTATCTTTTTCTCAATCTCATACATAAATACTATTTTTATAAAAATCATTGTCTTGAGTAAAATCCTTAAAAATATCTATATGTTCTGTTCATTTTGGTGTTTTATCACTTCATATAATTATTTCAAAAAAATCTTTTACTCATCATTTTTGTAAATGATTTATTGCAGTTTGTGTTGAGTTTCAAGTAGATAAAAATAGTTTATAATTGTCTTTTAATTCATGAATCAAATCTAAAGCTCAAGGGAAAAAATCAGAATCAATATTTTCTAGTTTTTCATATATTTCTTCAGTTATTTTTTTGTGATTATATCATTCTCACAATATAAGAGTTATTTGTTCATTTAAAGGCATTCATTTTGTTGTTTCAAATATATAACTAGCTTTTTCTATTATATCTGGATTTATATGTGATAAAGTTTTAAAAACAATTTTTCTTACTTCTCACATAGATTTTATCAAAGTTCAGTCTAGATCAAAAATAATATATTTTTTCATTATAAATTTTTAAGTAATAAATCATAAACTTCTAAAAAAGTTTGTTTTTGTAAATTTTGTAATTCTTCTAAATTAAATTTAGATAATACCCAATCAGATAAATCATATCTTTTGTCTTGTCATATACCTATTTTTATTCTTTTGAAGCTTTCTCATATATTTGATATAATACTTTTTATTCAGTTTTGTCCTCCAGCACTTCAAGATCGTCTAAATCTTATTTTTCAAGACTCTAAAGAAATATCATCAAAAATAACTATAATATCAGAAATATCTATTTTATAAAAATTCATAATCTTTATAACAGATTCTCAAGATAAATTCATATAAGTTTGAGGTTTTAAAAGTATAGTTTTTTCTCAATTTATAAAAGTAAAGATTATTTCTCATTTAAACTTATCTTCTTTTTGAAAATCTTCTCAAATATTTAATTTCTCTTTTAAAAAATCTAAAAATAAAAATCATACATTATGTCTTGTTTTTTCGTATTCTTTTCAAGGATTTCATAATCAAACTATTAGTTTCATTTATTCATAATATTATCATGTAATTGTTTTAATTTGTTATTTGAAGTATGTGTATAAACTTGAGTAGTTGTAATACTTGAGTGTCATAACATTTCTTGAATACTTCTCAAATCTGCTCATCAAGAAAGCAATTTAGTTGCAAAACTATGTCTTAGAGTATGTGCTGAAACATTTTTCAAAATTCAAGCTTTTATAGCATTTTTTGAAATCATAGTTGTTATAAATTGACGAGTAAGTCTGACATTTTTTTCATCAAAATCTTTTATATTTTCTTTTTTAAAATTGTGTCTTATAAAAAGTACTCAAAAATGATCTTCTCTTTTTTGTAAATAATTTTCTATATGAAAACAAGCTTCATCTGATAAAAATATAATTCTTATTTTTTTTCATTTTCATCTAATTGCAAATTCTTTTGTTTTTAGATTTATATCATTTTTGTTTAAATTTGTTAGTTCAGATATTCTCAATCAAGTTGAATAAATAGTTTTTACAATAGCTAAATCTCTTAATCAAGATAAACTTGAAGTATTTATTGATTCAAAAAAACTTTTTAATTCTTCATCTGTTAAAAAACTTATCTTTCTTCCTTCTTCTTTCATAAGTTCTATTTTGTTTGGAGGTAGGGAAATTATATCTTGTTTTTCTAAATATTTTAAGAATGATCTCAAAGTTATCATATATTTATTTATAGTTTTTTGAGAAATATTTTTTGAAGCATTTTTTTGTATAAAGATTCTAAATCTATTAAATAAATTTATATCAAAATCTTTTACTTCTATATTTTTCAATTTTTCTCGTGAAATAAAATCATCAAATTTTTCAAGATGTCTATTGTATTGTTCTTGAGTTAATAGAGATTTATTTTTTATAAAAACTAACCGATCTAAAAAGTCTATTTTTGCTTTTTTGTATAACATATTAAATTATTCAATGGTCTATTAAAGTTTGTATTTGGTTTTTATTTATTATTTTTTCTAGTCTTTCTCATGAAATTATATTTTCTATATTTCAAAATTCTTTTAACAATTTTTGTCTAGTTTTTGGTCAAAATCATGGTAATTCTTCAAGTATATTTTTTTTATGTTCTTTTAATCTACTTTCTCTATTAAATGTAATTGCAAATCTATGAGCTTCATCTCTTATTTTTTGTATTATCCTTAGATTGCTTGAATCTTTTTCTAAAAGTATTGGTTCTTTTGTATAAGGCATAAATATTTCTTCTTCTTTTTTTGCTAGTGATATAATTTGTAAATTTTTTAATATAGGAAGTTCTTCCATATTTTTTTCAATTATTTCCATAACACTAGATAATTGTCATTTACCTCAATCTATTATGATTAAATCTGGAATAAATCAAGTTTTTTTGATTTCAAGTATTCTTCTTTGCATGATTTCTCTCATAGAATCAAAATCATTTATTTCTCATTTTTTAAGAGTTTTTATTTTAAATTTTTTATATTTACTAGTATTTATTTTTCAGTTTTCTATTATACTACGACTTGCAACAGTATGATTTCAAGATATATGGCTTATGTCATTACATTCAAAAATAATATTTTCATTTATTTTTTTATATCAAGTTTTTGTAAGTATATCAAGCATATCTTTTTTTGTAAATGTTTTTACACTTAGTTTTTGTAAGTGATTTTTGTATGCAAATTCAAATCGATTTTTATATACAAGTTCTAGAAGTCTTGTTTTTTCTCATATTTGGGGAAATATAAAAATAAGATTTAATTCTTTTATAAAATCAGTTTCTATATCTAATTCTTCTGGCAATACTATATGAAGTTTATTTTTATTATTTATGTAATTATTTTCTAAAAAATATTTTAAATATTCTTTTTTTTCTTTTATTTCATCTTTTAGTTCAAAATTATATATTCAATATATTTTATTATTTCTTATTTCTATTTTTGAAATATAAAAAGCTTCATATTTTTCTATATAGTTTATTATATCTCAATTTTCAAATCATATATCTGTTATTATTTGATTTTGAGTTATATTTTCTATAGAATTTATAATTTCTTTTGTTTCTTGTGCTTTTTCAAAATTTAATTCTTTAGCATATTTAATCATTTTATTTTTAAGATTTTCTATTACTTCTTTGTTGTTTCAAGATAAAAAATTTTTAATATTTTCTATTTGATTTAAGTATTCATTTATTTCTTTTTCTCACAATAAACAAGGTCAAGAACATCTTTTTATATAATAATCTATACAGGGTATTTTTGTATTTTGATTTGAGTTTATAATTATTTTATTATTTTTTTCTCAAAAAATTATATTACAGCTTCTATATCAAAATATTTTTTTCATTATTTTTAGACTATTATCTGCATAACTTCACATAGTATATGGTCAGAAATATGTTCAATCTTTTTTTTTGATTCTTGTTTTAAAAACTTTTGGTATTATTTCTTTTGTTATTTTGATATATGAATGATTTTTATCATCTTTCATCAAAATATTGTATTTTGGTTTATGTTTTTTTATGAGATTTGTTTCTAATAATATACTTTCAGTTCAGGAGTTAGTTATGACAGTTTTTATATCTTGTATTTGTGAAACCATTTTTTTCTTTGCAAAATTTAGTTTAGTTTCACTATTAAAATAGCTAGATACTCTAGATTTTAGATTTAGAGATTTTCAAATGTATATAATATTTCAATCTTTGTCAAAAAATTGATAAATTCAAGGTAAAGATGGAATATTTGATAAGTTTATATTTTTATTCATCATCTGTTTTTTCATCTGTGTTATTTTTTTTTGTTAGATAAATTTATAGTTCAAGGTTTTTTAGCTACTTCTTCTATTTTTAATAAATCCTCTTTTTTAATATTTTCTTCTTCTTTTAGATAATCTTTTACTACTTTTGATAGAGCTTTTATTATAATATCTTCATTTTTTTGAGTTTTGTTATTTTCATCATCTATTTCTTCGTCACCATCATTGTTATTGTTTTCTTCTGTTGTATTTTCTTCATTTTTTTTTGGTCTTCATTTTTTATTTTTACTTATTTTATCTATTTGATCAATTACTTCATATACTTTTGCAGCATTATAAAGCACAAATTTTTCTCATCATATTTTGTGTATTACTAGATCTCATTTTCATAATAGAGAATCTATTATTCAGTTTTGCACCAATTCTAATCATTCTATATTTCTATATTTTATAGATACTGTATTATTTGAGAATACTTTCCAATCTAGTTCTGTTATTCAATCAACTGTAACTATCCAAACATCGTTGTACCAATCAAAAACATCATATAGTATTTTTAAAAACATTCATATCAAAAATATTTCTAAAACAAAAAAAGGAATAATAGATTTTATTTTATCAGAATAATAGTATAAAAAAACAGGAATAATAACTCAAAAAAAATAATTTATAATTATCTTGTTTAATATAACTATAATATGTTCATGAACTACATTTTTTATTTTTACTCAATCAGGGACAAACTGTTTAAAAAATATCTGGTCAAATTTATTCATTTTAAATTATTTTAGGTATATATTTTTTATTATATATTTTTTAAATTTTTATCAAATATTTGATTTAATTTTTAATTTATGATAAACTATAAAAGTATTTATTTATTAACTATTTTTTATGTATCCATTAAAAATAAAAGAAAAATATGATGTTTATAATTTAGCATCTTTATGAAATAGATTTTCTACAGTTTATTTGTGAAATTATCTACCTTGAGATTTTAGAGAATGAGTATGATCTCATCCTTGAGTCGATATAGTTCCTATTTCAAAATGACAAGAAGTTTTATCAGTTATGGATGGAGTTGTATTTAAAACTTGAGAAGACTGAGCTTATTGAAAATATGTTTTTATAGAACATAAAGATGTTTATAATCAAGATTTTACTTGAAAAACTACTTTGTATAGTTGTTATGAACATTTATCTAATGTATCAGTTAAAACTTGAGATGTAGTTAAAGAATGACAAGTTATTTGAAAAACTTGAAATACTTGAATAAGTTTTTGAGAACATTTACACTTTCAAATAGATTTACAAGAAGCTCCTTTTCATGCATATTGGCCTTACTCTTGAGCTGAAGTTCAAGCAGTTTGAAAAAGTTTTTCTGATTGAGTTAATCTATGATTATGACTTGATAAAGCTAAAAATTTTACTATAAATCCTTTAGTTTATTTAGATAAATTAGATGAATTTAGAAAAAATAATGTTATAAATTCTCAAAAAGAAAATTTAATAGTAAAAAATGAAGAAAAACTTGTTTTAAAAAGATCTTCTCAAGATGATATCATAACTAACAATACTCTAAAAACAGAAGAATATACAAATAATGTTGTTACAAAAACAGAATCTAACAAAGTTTTAGAAAAAAAAGAATCTGTTATAATAAAAGAAGAGAAAATAGAAGTTAAAAAATCAGAAGATGTTATTTTAGATAATTCATCTGATTTACTAAATGCTATAATGTGAGATGATTCTAAAAAAAAAATCTAAATTGACAGTTTAAAGATATATCAAAAGATAATAAATATTTTTCATATATTGAAGATTTATCAAAAAAATGATATATTTTCGGTTATTCAGATGGGGCATTTAGACCAAATTCATTTATAACAAGAGTAGAATTTCTTAAATTATTATTTTTAATAAATCAAGTTAATGTTATAGAGTATAATTATCGAACTTTTTTAGATGTAAAAGCTTGAATTTGGCAAAAAAAATATGTCGATACTCGATTGTGATTAGGTTTAATATCTAAAAATAATAAATTTTTTCCAAATTATAATATATCTATTTCTCAAGCTATGAAAATAGCTATAAAACTTGTTTTTTGAGATATAGATAATTCTTATAATTGAGTTTATGAAGATGTTAATTGAAGTGAATGGTATGCTAAATATGCACAATTTCGATATGAAAATAAATTACTTAATTTATGAAAATATTTCTATCCAAATACAAATATCACAAGAATTCAAGTTATAGAATTGTTATACAATTTATCAAACAATAAAAAACCTCTAGAAATCTAGAGGTTTTTATAAAATGGTCGGCACGGAGGGGATTGAACCCCCTGTACCATAATATCATAAACTTAAGTTTAATTATGAAGTAATTATGCTTCTTTTATCACTTTAAGTAGATACTATGATTTCCCAAGTATTATATACTCATCCAGGGTGACGCGCCGTTTTTAAATTACGTATTTTATATATATATTTTTTTTAGAAAAGTCAAATTTTTTTTAAATTTGATATTTTTTTATTATTTATATAATATTTTTACTATTTTTTAATCATTTTTTATTATGATAAATACATCTAAACTTTATAGCTTTTATTTAGCTGTAGTTTCTTTTATAAGTATTATTGCAGTTGCAATTACTATTTGAATAGTTATAACAAGTATTTGAAAATATTTTCTTATATCTGATGAAGAATATTTACAATACAGAGAATCATATAAATTAACTGGTTGTAGAAATAGTATTTATAATCCTATTTATGATGAAAAAGGTATAATTATAAAAAATGAAGAAACTAAAAAAACTCCAGAATCAATAAAAGAGTGTGAAGATAAAGTCAGAAAAGAAGTTTCAGCTTCTAGATGATATGATTTAAAGGATACTTTTATATCTTCTTTTTCATGGTTTGTAGTATTTTTGATATTGTTTTTATTTCATTATCCAAAATTTTTAAAAACTAGATGAGATAACTAAAGTTTTTTATAAAAAAAATTGACTTTTAAATAAAAAATATATACTTATTTAGTAATTTTAAATTAAGTTTACTTTTTAACAATAATATTTATGACTTTCGCACCTAAGAAAAAAACTTCTAAAACTAGAACTAATAGAAGAACTACTAATTGGATTAAATTATCTGCTAAAAAATTACTTAACAGAGTTCAATTACAATATGAAGATGGACAAGCTGTTTGATTGGCTCATTTTGCTAAATTAGATTGAACTTATAAAGGTAGAAAAGTTTTTGAAATTAAAACAAAAACTAAAAACATAACTAGAGTGTAATAAAATACATATTTTAAGCAAAATCCGGATTTTTTACGGATTTTCTTTTTAATTATTAAATAAAACAAATTATGTCACAAATATCTCGCAGTACTACAAGAAAATTTTTATACCAATATCTATTTGCAAAAACTTATGGAGAAGTAGATTTTGATAATTTTAAGGAGTCTTTTTTTTCATGAGTTTTTGAATCAGAACTTGATTTAGAATATTTCAATGAAATGATTGAATTAATTGAAAAAAATAATAGATGAATTTTAGCTATTATTTCAAAATATGCTCCTAAGTTTAAGATATGAGATATGGAGCTTTCAAATATATTACCTATAATTATTTGAACTAGTGAGATGATTTTTTTAAAAGAAGAAATTCCAGTAAAAGTAATTATGAATGAATCAGTTAATTTAGCAAAATTATATTGAGATGAATCTTCTTGAAAAATGGTTAATTGAGTTTTGTATACTATAGTTAATTCTTTAGAAGATTCTAAAAAAATTATTTTAGAAAATAATAATTCTTTATATACTATTTTTGATTAAAATATGGCACTTACAAAAAAGATTTTTGAAAATGAATATTATATAAATAAAGCTTCTAAGCTTTTAAATAGTTTAGAAATTCCTTTTGTTGATATAACTAACTATATTTTAGCTTTTATACACAGATCTCTTATAAATGAAAGACCTGATTTATCCACAAAACACAATGAAAGATTGGAGTTTTTGTGAGATGCAGTTTTGGAAATGATTATAACAAATGAATTATTTATAAATTTTCCAGATACTTCAGAATGAGTTTTAACAGATTATAGAAGTTCTATTGTAAAATGAACTAATTTAGCTTTAGTTGCAAAAAAACTTTCTTTTCAAGACCATTTGATACTATGAAAATGAGAAGAGTTTTGTTGATGAAGAAAAAATGATTATTTATTAGCTAATTGTGTTGAAGCTTTTTTATGAGCTATATATTTGGATTTATGATATGAAGAAGCTAAAAAATTTGTCCTTAAATACATTTACTCCACTCTTGAAGATATATTGTCAAATGATTGACTAAAAGATTATAAATCACTTTTACAAGAATATACACAACGAGTTTTTTCTATAACTCCTGAATATAGAGTATTATCAGAGTCTTGATTAGATCATGAAAAAATATATGTGTCTTGAGTGTTTCTAAAAGATACACAAATATGAGAGTGATCTGGTTGAAGTAAGAAAAAATCTCAAGTAAGTCGAGCTTGAAATGCTTATTTAAACAAAGAAAATATTATTTTAAAATAATTTTATGATAAATATAATTTTTTGATTTTATATATTTTTAGAAATACTATCATGGGTTATTTTGATAGATGTTATATTATCTTGGCTTGCAGTATTTTGATTAAATGTAAGACCAAAGTTTGTAGCTAATTTGATAGATCCGTTGTATTCTTTTATAAAAAAACATATAACTACTACTATATCAGCATTTGATTTTACACCTATAATTGTTTTGTTAATCATTATGTTGCTGCAGTTTTTGCTTATGTGATTTTTCCCACAATTATCTAATTATATAAGATTATTATGATAAATAAACAAGTAGATTATAAATTATTTTTTACAGTTTTTGCTCTTATCATATTTTGAATGGTTATGATAAGTAGTGTGTCTGTTTATTCTAGTTTTAGAGTAACATCTATATTAGAAAAATCTTGATCTATAGAACAGGCTTATAACTATTTTTATGTTATAAAAAATATTATACATGTATTTTTAGCAATGATTGTCTTGATATTTGTTGTTAAAATACCTTATTTATGGTATGAAAAAAATGTTAAGTATTTATTTTGATGAGCTTTAGTAGTGATGTTTTATGTACTTTTTTTTTGAACTACTTGGAATTGAGCTACTTGATGGATAAATATACCTTGACTTCCTTTTGCTATACAGCCAGTTGAGTTTCTAAAAATAAGTTTAATATTGTTTTTAGCATATTTTCTCAAAAAAAATAAACAAAAATTACATACTTTTTATGAGTGATTTTTGCCATTTTTTTGAATAATGTTTTTAATAGTTATGATATTGTGACTTCAGCCAGATTTTGGTTCTGTTCTTGTTATAGTTCCTATTATGGTTGCTATGTTTTTTGTATCTTGAGCTAGAGTTAAATATTTGTTAACATTTTTTGTTTTTTGAATTATATTATTATTAAGTGTTTATAATTTATGAAAATATGATAAAACAAATCCAGAAACAAGAAATAAATTATCATATATAACTGATAGAATAGATAATTTTATAACAGATGAAAAAGAACAAATAGCTAAAAAAACTATAAATTATCAAACAGAACAATGACTTATAGCTATATGAAGTTGAGGATTTTTTGGTTTATGATTTTGACAATCTATACAAAAGTTTTGATATCTTCCAGAAGTTCAATGAGATTTTATATTTTCAGTTATTATAGAGGAATTATGATTTTTATGATGACTTATATTGTTATTAGTTTATTCTTATATATGATATAGAGGATATCGTATATCATATTATAGTTCTGATTTATTTGCTAAATATGTTGCTTTTGGTATTACAACACGGATTTTAGTACAAACTTTTATAAATGTATGAGTAAATCTAAATATTGTTCCACTAACATGATTAACTTTACCTTTTGTAAGTTATTGATGATCTAGTTTACTTGCTTTGACTTTAGCTTTGGCTATAATTTTAAATATTTCAAGATATAATGATTTTGATATAAATAATAACTTAAGATGAAAAACATCTTTTTGAGTTAAATCAAGAGTTAATATGTATTAAAAATATACTATAAAAAACTACAATTTGCAAAAATTGTAGTTTTTTATATACTAAAACAAATTTTAA
>CAZIGU010000023.1:0-12207 GCA_964538545.1 uncultured Candidatus Peribacteria bacterium | reverse complement strand
CTCACATTTCTTTAGCTTTTTTAATAGCAAAAAACTGCATATTATATGGAGCCATTATATTTCTATATTCTTTATCAGAAGTAGAAGCACCATAATAATATATATTTTCTTCCAAAGAAAAAACAAATATTCAAGCACAAATTATTTTATTATTATAACTAGTAAATATAAGTGATGTTTTTGTATTATTGATTAAAAATTCTTTATAATAAGAAATTTTATTTCCATTAAAATGATCTCTTGAAGTAGTTTCTAACATAAGATTATAAAAAGTTTCTATATTTTCATCTGTTTTATCGACCTCATAAGAAATACATCACTTTTTTATAGATAAATTTATATTATACCTTCATTTTGGTTTCATTTTTGATAATATATCTTCCTCACTATTATATAAATCTATTTTTATAGTATATGGTGTTATAAATTTTTTATAATAACCTTTTTTTATATCTATATCTAAAGAAATATTTCAATCTAAAGAATAAGTCTCTATTTGCAAAAACAATGCTTTTTGTAAAAGTAAAATATTTTTTAAATCTTTTTTAGAAATATTTTCTAAATCTTTTTCAGAAACTCAAAGTATAAATAATCAATAAAATCAAAATCATATACTTCTTTTTTCTATAATAAAATTCTTAAATTCTATTATATTAGCTTGATTTGTTTTTATTAAAGTATTTTTCCATCATACTGTTTGCCAAAATTTTTTCATTTTATTATTTTTTTATATGTTCTATTCAAGATTGTGTCAAAATTCTTCATCTAGAAGTTTTTTGAATAAATCAAATTTGTATCAAATAAGGTTCTACTACTTCTTCTATTGTTGCTTCTTCTTCTCATATAGATGAAGCTATAGTACTAAGACCTACAGGTCAAGAAGCAAATTTATAATAAATATTTTCTATATATTTTCTATCCAAATAATCAAGTCACAAAAAATCAACTCATAAATCTAAAAAAATTTCTGAAAACACTTTCTCATCATTTACATCTTTTCAAATAACAAAATAATCTCTAATTATTTTCAATAATCTATTTGCTATTCTAGGAGTTCATCTACTTCTAAAAGAAATTTGATTTACAATAGATTGTTCTAAAAAAATTCATAGATTACTAGCATTTTTAGAAACTATTTTTTTTATATCTCATACTTCATAAAAATCAAGTTTTAAAACATTTCAAAATCTATCTCTTAAAGGATTTGATATAAAGCTCAATTTAGTTGTAGCTCATATAAGTGTAAAAGATTTTACAGGAAGTCTTACACTCTGGGCTCAAGTTCATTTTCATACCATTATATCTATAACAAAATCCTCCATAGCAGTATATAATATTTCTTCTATTTGAGGTTTTAATCTATGTATTTCATCTATAAACAATATATCATTTTCTTCCAAATTTGATAATATACTTACCAAATCTGATTGTTTCTCTATAGATGGTCAAGATGTAATTTTTAAATTAGCTCACATTTCATAAGCTATGATATTTGAAATTGTAGTTTTTCAAAGTCATGGAGGTCAATAAAACAATATATGTTCAAGTGGTTTACATCTTTTTTTAGATCGAGATATAGAAACTTGTAAATGTTTTTTTATATTTTCTTGTCAGACATAATCTCAAAGACTTTTTGGTCTTAAAGAATTTTCTGAAAAATCTAAATCAATTTTATCTGTAGTTATTACTCTTTTAGAATCTATTTCTATTTTACTTTTTTTAATAGCCATACTAATTTTTAATTATCATTAAAATACCATCTTCTATATCTATAGGAATAATATTATACTTTATATTTTTTTCTTCTAAATATCACCATAAAGGTCACATTTTATCTCTAAACTTTATAACATCATCTATTATAATAATTCCTCAAGATACTACTTTATCATAGATTAAATCTAAAAAATCTCTACTTCTTTTTTTCATTCAATCTATAAATACAAAATCCCATCATCAATCTAAAGTTGGTAATATATCTATAGCGTTACCTAAAATAGGTTTTATAATTGATGAAACTTCAAATTTTTTAAAATTTTCTAAAGCCTGATTATATGATAAACTTGAAAATTCTATAGTTGTTAATACTCAAGGAGTATTTTTTAGTTCCAAAGCAAAATTTATAGCACTATATCAATTTGCTGTTCATATTTCTAACATATTTTTTGTTTTAGAAATTTTTATCAAATCTCTTAAAAACCTTGCATTTACATCTGATATATTTGGTATTTCATTTTCTAATCAAAATTTTTTAAGTTTTTCTAATTCCAATTCAATATTCATTTTATAAAAAATAATTATAATAATCCAAATATTAAAAAGAAAATAATATATGTCAATTAAAAAAGTATAAAAAATTTGCTTTTTTCATATATTTTAATTATAATAAAAAAGTCATTATTTTATAATTAAAATTTTATGAATAACATAATAAAAAACAGTTTTTATACTACTGCTTGAATATTTTTAACTACTCAAAATAACTTAATAACTCTAGCTGGTAATACTAGAGATCCTGGAAGTACATTTTGAGTTAATAATGCAAATACTACTACTTGAAAATTAGAAGATCAAACTTTATGAGAAGCTCTTCAAACATATGTAAACTATATTATGACATTTTTATACTTAATTGCTGTATTTTATGCTTTATGGTGAGGGTTTTTAATACTTACTGCTGCTTGAGATGAAGAAAAAGTATCAAAATGAAAAACTATCTTAATACAATGAGGTATTTGATTGCTTGTAATATTCTTAGCATGAAGTATAGTAAAATGGATCCTATCTATTCTTGCTTCTTAATAAAAAAATCTTTTCAATATTGAAAAGATTTTTTTATTTATATTTAGAATAATCAAACATTTTCATTTCGCTATCAGCTTTTCTCATTATATCTAATATAACAGATACAACTATTATAAGTCAAGCTCAAGAGATAATAAAATCTATAGTTTGATTAGCAAATTTAGACATTATATATGGAGAAACTGCAATTATAGCTAAAAATGTTCAACCAAAGAAATTCAAATGATTAGAAACTTTTGATAAATAATTAGCTGTATCTTCACCTGGTCTTATACCTGGTATATAACCTCATCTTTTTTGAATATTTTCAGCAACATGTTCTGTATTAAAAGTAACTGATACATAAAAGAAAGAAAATCATACTACAAGTAAAAAATATACAATTATAGAAGTCCAACTAGGATTACTCATACTAAAATGAGTAAGAAAAAATTGTCATATTTGTCAAGCCATTCAAGTACTATTTTGTAATAATTGTCCTAAGATTCAAGGAAAAGTAACTATAGATATAGCAAATATTATAGGAACCATTCAAGATTGATTTACTCTTATAGGAAAATATGATTTTTCTTCCATTCAAGTTCTAGTATATACTACAGGAACTCTTCTATGTCATTCTGTAAATTTTATTATAACATATATAATAAGAAGTGTTGCTAATAATAATCATATAAACAATGGATAATCTGAAGTATTTACATATCACATTATAACTCATGGTACTGCTGCTAATACTCAAGCAGTTATTATGATACTTATTCAATTTCATATACCATATTCTGTCATTATCTCTCATAACCACATCAAAAACATAGTTCAAGCAGTTATTATAAGCATTGCCATTAAAACAGTTGATGTATTTGAAGTATCTATTATTTTTCAATTAGCCAATGTATTCATAAGTAAAATCATTCAATAACTTTGTAAAAAAGCTAAAGGTAATGTTAAATATCTAGTCCATTTAGTAATAACTTTTTGTCAAGATTCTCATTCTTTTTGTAAATCTCATATTTTAGGAACAATAACACCTAATAATTGCAATATAATCATAGCATTTATATAAGGTGCTAATCACATAAGTATGATAGAAAAATTTTCAAGACCTCATCACATAAGAGCACTAAAAAAAGCTAATCATTTTTGATCTTGCATAATAGCAGCTAATCAATCAGTATTTACTCAAGGAACTGATATAACTGCCATTAACTTATAAACCAAAACCAACAACAAAACTGCCAATATTTTAGTTCTTAAACTTCAAACAGAAAATACAGATTTCATATGATTAAAAAACATATATCTATAATTAAAAAATAAACAAAAATATTATATAGATTTTTAAAAAATGTAAAGAAAAAGACCTGAAATCAGGCCTCAACTCAAAATAAAATTAAACGATTTCAATAGTACCTCATGCTTTTTGAATTTTTTCAGAAGCTTGAGTTGTTATTTTATTAACTTTTAAAGTAATTTTAGAGCTTATTTCTCATTCTCAAAGAACTTTAACTCATAGATTTTTATATCTTATGATTCATCTCTCTAAAAGAACTTCTTTGTTAATTTCAAAAACACCAGAAGAAGCAAGTTTTTCTACATCAGAAATATTTAATGTATTATATTTTGTTGTAAAATTGAAATTTGAAAATCATTTCAATTTAGGCATTCTTCTAAAAAGTGGTGTTTGTCCTCATTCAAACCAAGCTGGCACTCATCAACCTGATCTACAATTTTGTCAGTTAAGACCTCTTCAACAAAAAGTTCATTTTCAAGAACCATTTCATCTTCAAAGTCTTTTTGATGTTTTTCTAGATCATGAAGTAGCTTTTATATTATTTAAAGAAAACATAATAAATAAATTAATAATAAATAATAACAATTTAATTAAATAAATTATTATTTATAAAGATAATTCTAATTATTTTTTAAAAGATGTTAAAGCTTTTATAGTAGCTCTAGCATTGTTAATCAAATTAGAAGAACCGTATCTTTTAGCTAATACATCTTTATATCAAGCTGCAGCTAAAACTTTTCTTGTAGCTCATCAAGCAATTATTCATGTTCATTCAGAAGCTGGATGAACCATTACTTTAGCAGATTTATATTTAGCTTCAATATTATAAGGAACTGTATTATCTTCAATTTTAACATTTACTAAATTTTTCTTAGCGTCATTGATAGCTTTAGATATAGCATCAACTACTTCCCAAGATTTTCAAGTTCAAAGACCAACCTTACCTTTTCAATCTCAAAGTACTATAACTGCTCTAAATCTTAATTGTCTTCATCAAGCAGTAACTCTAGTAACTCTATCTATAGATAATAATTCTTCTTTATACTCTTTTTCTGGTTTGAAAGTATTTTGTGATTTTTTAAAATTTTTTTTACCTTCATTAGACATAATAAATATTTTTTTAAATATTAAAATTTTAATCAAGATGCTCTTGCTGCATCTGCTAAAGCTTTTACTCTACCATGATAAGCAAATCAACCTCTATCAAAAACAACTTCTTCAATTTTTAACTCTTTAGCTTTATTTCATATTTGACTTCAAACTTCAGAAGCTTTTTGAGTTTTAGTTCAAGATTGAATTTTTAAATCAGAAGCAGAACACAAAGTAGTTCAAGATACATCATCTATCAATTGAGCATATATATTTACATTACTTCTATAGATACTTAATCTAGGTCTAGAAGCAGTTCAACTAATTTTTGCTCTAATTCTTTGTTGTCTTCTTAATCTTTTTGCAAATTTTGCTAACATAAAATTATAATTAATAATTAATACCAGTAATAAATAATTTATATATTATTTACCTGATTTTCAAGCTTTTCTTCTTATAACTTCTCATACATATTTTATACCTTTACCTTTATATGGTTCAGGTTTTTTCTTTGCTCTTACTTTTGCAACAAATTCTCACAATAATTGTTTATCTATTGATGAAAAATGTATAGTATTTTTTAATTTTTCATCCATTTTAGCAGTTATGTTTGCAGGTACTTCCATTTCAACTTTATGTGAAAATCAAATACTTAATACTAATTTATTAGCTCAAGCTAATTCTATTTTATATCAAACTCAATTTATCTCTAAAGATTTTGTATAACCTACAGAAACTCACTGTACCATATTAGCTATATTAGCTCTAGTAGTTCACCATAAAGCTCTAGATAAAGCATTATCCATATCTTTTGGAGATACAGTTATTGTATTATCTTCTATTGAAACATTAACAAGATCATGTATTTCATAAGTTAATTGTCATAGAGATCATTTTACTTCTAAAATATTTTGATTTATATTTGCTTCTACTTTGTCTTTTAAAACTACTGGCAATTTACCAATTCTAGACATATTTCTATTACATTAATATATAAAATTTAATTTGTTAAAAAACTTCACATAAAAGTTCTCATCCAACATTTAATGTTCTAGCCTCATATCAAGTAATAACTCATTTTGGAGTAGAAAGAACATATATTCATTTTCAATTTCTTGATTTTTTAATATCTTTAGATCAAAGATATATTCTTTGACCTGGTCTAGAAATTCTTTTAAATGTAGGAATATATAAAGTTTCTCTAACATTATTTAATTTTATAAGCAAAGATTTTTTATTATTTCAGTCATCTTTAACTTCAAAATCAATAACATATTTATTTCTTTTTAAAATAGTCAATATATCTGATTTCAATTTAGAATAAGGACATGATACTTCCAAAATTCTTGCCATGTAAGCATTTCTTAATCTTGTCAATAAATCTCCGATTGGATCTATTATCATAATTATAAAACTTAATAAATTAAATGTTTAATTAAACTACCAACTTGATTTTCTAACCCCTGGTAATTCTCATAAATTTGCTTTTTCTCTAAAACATATTCTAGATATATCAAAAGCTCATAAATATCATCTAGTTCTACCAGTGATATTACATACATTGAACACTTTTGTAGCAAATTTTGGTGTTCTTCAATCAGCAATAGCTCTTAAATACTTAGTTTTTAATTTTTTTGCTTTTGCAATTTTAGACTTTCTAGCCATTTTTTAAATTTAAAAAATTAAAATTTATTTAGAAAAAGGAAATCACATTTCTTCCATTAACATTTTTGTATGTTCTGAATTAGAAGTATTAGTACACAAAGTTATTTGTAAACCATGTGTTTTAACAACATCTAACTGTATAACTTCTGGAAATATTGTATGTTCTTTAATTCAAAAATTATAATTTCCATTAGAATCAAAGCTTTTTTTACTTATTCATCTAAAATCTTTAACTCTTGGTAAAACTACATTTATAAGCTTCTCTAAAAAAGCATACATTTTTTCTCATCTAAGAGTAACTGTTAATCAAACAGGCATTCAAGCTCTAAGTTTAAAATTAGAAACTGCTTTTTTTGCCAATCTAACTACTGGTTCTTGTCATGCTATTAAAGATAAATCTTTTTTTAAAGAACTATAATCTTTACTTGTTCTTAAATATGTTCAAATTCACATATTTAATACAACTTTTTCTATTTTTGGTGTTTGCATAACACTAGAGATTCACGTTTTACTTCTAATAGAAGGAGCAATCTCTTTAACATATTTTTCTTTAAGATACATGTTATTCCAAATACTTATAAAATAATTATTTTATTATAAAATCTTTAGCTTCTCAACCATTAACTTTTAATGCTTGTTTAGAGAATCTAAATTTTTTAACAACTCATTTCTCCTCAACAAAAACAAATCAAACTCTAGTTGGTTTTTTAGTAAATGGACAAACAAGCATTACGTTTGATATATCCAATGGATTTTCTTTTTGTATTTTTTGTCCAGGAGTAGCTCAAACTTTTTTATAATGTCTTGTTACTAAATTAACTTGTTCAACTATAACTCTATTAGTTTTATTTAAAACTTTTAGAATAGTTCAAGTTTTTCATTTATCTTTTCAAGATATAACTAAAACATTATCACCTTTTCTAATTTTCATAAAAAATTTTTATTATAATTATAAAACTTCTGGTGCTAGACTAACTATTTTTTGAAATCATTTTTGTTTTAATTCTCTAGCAACAGGACCAAATATACGAGTTGCTTTTGGTTCACCTTTTTCATCAACTATAACACATGCATTATCATCAAATCTTACATAAGTACCGTCTGGTCTAGAAATTTCTTTTGCAGTTCTAACTATAACAGCTTTAACTACTTTTTTCTTTTTCACATTACCATTAGGATCTGCTTTTTTAACAGCAACTACAACTATATCTCAAATAGTAGCATATCTTCTATGAGAACCTCATAAAACTTTAATACACAATACTTCTTTAGCTCAAGAGTTATCAGCAACAACCATTCTTGATTCAGTTTGTATCATAAAATCTTTAATTAATAACTAAGTAATCAAACATAATAATTGATGTATTTAAAACATGAATTATTAATTTGAAACAATTTCCCATCTTTTTAATTTAGATAAAGGTCTTGTTTCTTTTATAGTAACTATATCTCACTCATTACAAGCATTATTCTCATCATGAGCATAGAATTTTTTAGTTACTTTAAATCTTTTTTTATATTTAGGATGACTTTTATAAGTATCAACAGTAACTACTACAGTTTTATTCATTTTGTTACTTGATACAACTCCTTTAATTATTCTCATATTAAAATATTTTTAATATTATAAATTATTTACTATAAATTACAGTATTTATAGAAGCTATATATCTTCTTAGAGCTTTTATAAAATGAGTTTGTTTTAATTCATTTAAATCCAATTTCATTTTCAATTCAAACAAAGCTTTCTCAGAAGATAATAATTCTTTTTTAAGCTCATTTAAATCTAAATTTCTCAAATCTTTTACAGATTTAATTTTTATATTATTAATTTCTTTCATCTTAAAATTATTAATCAACTAATATTTTAGTTTTAACAGGTAATTTATAAGAAGCAAGTCTAAAAGCTTCCCTTGCATCTTCTGGAGAAACTCATGTTATTTCAAATAACACTCTTCCAGGTTTTACAGGAGCTCTAAACATTTCTAAAGATCATTTACCTCAACCCATAGGAACTTCTAAAGGTTTAGTAGTAAAAGGTTTATCTGGGAAAATTCTAATCCAAATTTTTCCTCATCTTTTTACTTGACGAACCATAGCTCTTCTAGCTGCTTCTATTTGTCTAGAAGTTATAAATCCTCTAGTAACAGCTTTGATACCATAATCCCCAAAACTCAAAGACGAACCTTTAATAGCCAATCATTTTAGTCTTCATCTATGAGTTTTTCTATATCTAGCTTTCTTAGGTTGTAGCATAAAAAACTTAATTAATTATATAAAATTTTTTTAAAAGTCAAATTATCTTTTAAAAACGTCTCATTTATATATCCATACTTTAATTCAGATTGTTCAATAAACAGTTTCTGCTCTAGTTGATATATAATCTATATCAGCTCTTATAGTTAAAGTAGGAACACTTCCTTCTTTAAAAGTTTCTTTTCTAGCTATTTCAGCTCAGTTCAATCTTCATCAAACTTTTACTTTTATTCATTTAGCTCATTTTTCCATAGCTTTTGCCATAGCTTGCTTAATAGCTTTTTTATATGGCATTCTTTTTTCAATTTGACTTGAAATATTGAAACCTACTATTTTTGCATTTAACTCTGGACTTTTAACTTCTTTAACTGTTACTTTTACCAAAGACATTGTAGCTTTAGATAATTTTTCTTCAATAACAGATAAATTTTCTCCACTTTGTCATATTACTAAAGATGATTTAGAAGTATAGATTGTAACTAAAACTTCTTTATCTTTTCTTCAAATAACTATATCTCAAACTGGCACATTTTTAAAATCTTGTTTTAAGATAGATCTTATAATAGTATCTACCATCAACATTCAAGCATATTCTTTTTTATCAGCATACCAAGTAGATGTCCAATTTTTTAAATATGGAATTCTAAAAGCTTGTGGACTAACTTTATGTCACATAGACTAAAAATATTAAAATCTAAATTATTTTACTCACAATTCTATAGATACATTAGATGTTCTTTTAAGAATAGCATGCATTCTTCATCTAGAGATTGGTTGTCATCTTTTATATACAATCCCTTTTGTTATTATAAGAGAATTTATATATAAACTATCTATATTTTGAGAATCGTTATTTACTGCGTTACTAACTGCAGAATGTAGAACTTTATAAAGTATTTCTGCTCATTTTTTAGGAGCAAATTTTAAGAAATTCAAAGCCCAATTAACATCTCTTGCTCTAACAACTTCAGCAACAACTCTTAATTTTTTAGGAGAAATCCTTATATTTTTTCAATAAGCTTTCATAATAATTAATAATTAGTAATTTAATAATTAATAATTAATGTTTTCCTCAAATATTAAGTCATTACTTAATACTCTTATTCATTTCTTATTAATATGTTTATTTATTTCAAGAATGACCTTTAAATGTTCTAGTGAAAGAAAATTCTCATAATTTATGTCAAACCATATCTTCTGTAACAAATACAGGAACATGAGCTTTTCAATTATGAACTCAGAAAGTATGTCAAACAAATTCTGGTATAACAGTACAAGCTCTTGACCAAGTTTTTACAACTGTTTTTTTTCAATCAGAGTTTAATTTTTCAACTTTTTTAAGTAATCTTTCATCTATGTAAGGTCATTTTTTTAAACTTCTTGCCATAATTATAAAATTTTATTATATAAATAATTACACCATCAATTTACCTTTTTTAGTTCTCAAAATCCATCTGTTAGTAAATTTCTTTTTACTTCTAGTTTTTCATCATAATGCAATTTTTCACCAAGGTGTTTTTGGAGCCTTCATTCAGATCGGAGCATGTCATTCTCAACCTCAATGTGGATGATCTACAGGATTCATAGATTTACCTAACACAGTTGGTCTAATTCACATATGTCTAGATCTTCAAGCTTTTCAAATTACTATTTGATTATTATCAGGATTTGAAACTTGTCATAATGTAGCATAACATTTTTTATTAACAAGTCTTATTTCTCAAGATGGCATTTTTACTTGAGTATATTCTCATTCTTGTGAAACTATTGTAGCATAAGATCATGCTGATCTAACAGATGAAGCTCATTGTCAAACTATAAGTTCTACATTATGTATCATCATTCAAACTGGAATATTAGAAACTAACATTCTATTTCATGATTGCAAAGTAGCCTTATCATCAGTAATGATAACATCTCATACTTTCATATCTTTATGAGCAAGAACATATCTTCTTTCTCAATCTCTATAACAAACTAGAGAAATCCATGCTGTTCTATATGGATCATATTCTATAGTTTCTACTTTTGCTGGTATAGATTTTTTATCAGTCATATAAAAATCAACTAATCTATACTTTTTAGCATGACCTCATCCTTGATGTCTTATAGTTATAGTTCAAGTATTATTTCTACCTGAATGTCTTTTAAGATTAACTGTAAGAGCTTTGTACGGTTTAGAAGTAGTTATTTCTTCAAAAGTATTACCAGTCATAGCTCTTCTTCAAGGAGTTGTTGGTTTAAACTTCTTAATTCCCACTTTTACAAAAATTAAAAACTAAAGTTTAAAAATTTTTCTTATTTTTTAATAACAGAAAAATCTATTTTACTATTTGGATCTTTTAGAGTAATATAAGCTTTTCTAGAAGATCTTTGTCTATAAGCTATTCATCTTTTTGATTGTTTAAATTTCTCTCTAGTATTTAAAACTCTAACAGAAGAAACTTCAACATTATATATTTCAGAAACAGCTTTTTTAATATCTATTTTAGTAGCATCTGATGAAACCTCTATAACATAATTTCAATTTTTCAATTCAAAATTTGAAGATTTTTCAGTAACTACTTTTCATTTAATAATATCAAATAATCTCATATTATTTTGTAATTAATAATTAATAATTACCCTCTCAAAGAATTTAATTTTTCAACTGTATCTTTTAATAAAACTAAAGTATTATATTTTAATAAATCAGCCATATTTAGATAATCAGAAGTTATCGTCTTAATATTTGGTAGGTTTCTTGATGATTTCTCAACAATTTCATTTTTTGCTGGTAAAGCTAATAAAATATTTTTTACATAAGGTAAATTATTTATAATAGATACCATATTTTTAGTTTTAATTTCATTAAAACTTAAGTTATCTAAAACTATTAAAGAATTAGTTTTAACTTTAGAAGATAGTATTGAACATAAAGCTAATCTTCTTTCTTTTTTATTCATAGATAATGTAAAATTTACAGTATTTCTAGGACCAAAAGCAACTCATCATTTTCTTCTAATAGGAGATCTATTAGAACCCATTCTAGCTCTACCAGTACCTTTTTGTCTATAAATTTTTCTAGTAGATCATTGTCTATCTGCTCTAGTTTTAGTATG
>CAZIGU010000022.1:0-12223 GCA_964538545.1 uncultured Candidatus Peribacteria bacterium | reverse complement strand
TTAAAATTTGTTTTAGTATATAAAAAACTACAATTTTTGCAAATTGTAGTTTTTTTGTTTTTAAAAAAAATTTGTTATTATGACATACTATAGTCTACAACCAGTTCTTCCATAAAATTATGAAATGGATAATATAAAAAATACAAATTCTCTTCCATTATCTAACAAAGGAGCTAGAGGTGGATTATAAAAACTTATCCATTTGTTATTTAATAGAAGCATAAGAAATAGATATAGTATGACTTACCTCTCTCAATAAACTTTAACATAATCTATGATTCAGTTCCATTGAGCAACATAATCTATGATTCAGTTCCATTGAGCACCACTAGATTTCTTACTTCAAATATATAATTCAGATATATCACCAGATAATACTTTTGAATTTGAATTTAAATTTGATTTTGATTTTAATATTTCTTTTCAATTATAATCATATATAAAAGTCTGATTTTTTGTAAATAATAATTTATAAAAGTTATTATCCACTAGAGTACTTAAACTATCTTTTGATATAATATTATTACCATCTTGAAGCTTATCAATATTTAAATAAATAGTATCTTTTCGGTCATATGATCAAGTACTAAACAGCGTATAGGATCATGTTTGTCTCTTCAAATCACTTCATTTAACTCATATTTCTAGAACTGGATTTTGTATACCAGAAGAAAAAGTATATTTTAGATAGTCATTATATCAATTATTATCTATAATAATTCATCAATTATTATCATCAATTTTACAATAAGAATTATTTTTATCAATAAATTTACAATTTTCATAAAAACTCCCATTACAATGTCATAGAATACTAGCATAAGTACAAGTATAAATTATACCACGAAGAATTAGATCAACTCATAGATAAATCTCAAGAAGTATTGTACTCAGCCTCACCTTTAAGAGTTACTGAACGGTTACTCAATTCTCGTATTTTTCTATCATAATCAGTTATACAACTATCATTTGATAAACTTCAGGTATATCAAGTATCACAGTTAGGTATCAGTAGACCTGATGAAACTAAAGAAATTTGTCAATTATTACATTTTAAACTTCAAGAATATATGATAGTTCAATTTGTTACTTTTTTACTTCAAGTAGAAGATATAGTTTGATTATGTGGTATTCAAGAAGTAGGAATAGTATACGATACTAAATTAAAATTACTTGGAGTATTACAATATTTAGTATCAACTACAGCATTTCTAACTGTTTCTTTAGTTAGTCATTCTTTTATTTGTTTTCATTTAGCACATATTTTTTCATTACAAAAATCAAGCTTAAGTTTATTTTCTATAATAATTCATCAAGTAAGACTTATTCAGTCTTGTGATTTAAAAATAGTTCATCAAGTTATGCTAATAGTTTGATTTTTACTAAAATCATCTTTAAAAAAATACTCATTTCAATTATATTCAACTCTTATTTTTGAAGCTGTTTGCAAGGTATTTGATACTTTTTTGTCCATTTTTGATAAATCATAAATTATTCATCAAGTAATACTAACTTCATCTGGAATAGGTGTATCAAAAGTATCATTTAAAGGAACAGTTTCTTCTATAACTTGTATTTGTATTTTGTTAGAGATATTTTGTATAATTCAAGTAGAGCTATTAGCAACAGTAGAAAAAATATTTATTCATTTAGGATTTTCTCATGAAGATACTTCTATGATAGAGCCTGATAAAGTTCAAGGTATGTTATCTATACTTTCTGGTATAATTCGTACACTTATCCCTGTGTTAGAAATAATTTTTTCTATATTTACAGTATGTGGAATTTTTTTAGCTTCAACTTTTCACTCAATAACAACTATTTCTGAAGATCAATTTGAATTAGAAGAAACTCAAAATATAGTTCATCTTACGGCAGCTACTGCATCTTGAGTATATATTTCAAAAGTAGAATTCTCATCAAGTTTTGGAGCTTTTGAAAAAACTGTTCACATATTTAGAGCAAGTTTGATAGAAGTGAATATACTTTTATCTTCTTTGTATTTCATCTCTGCAAGTGTTACTATTGTTTCTTTTGTAATATCTCAAAAATATGTTTCACTACCATCTGAAAAATATATTTTAAGTTCTGATCAAGTAGATACTTGTATTTTATAACCTTCAGATATATCTATATCTAATATTAAGCCTCAAGAAAAAGATGTTCAGTTAGGAGATGATATAATTACAGATCAAGAATAATCACCTACTTTTCAAACAAGTTGTTTTTCTTTAGGATTGTATGCAAAATATTCTTTTGAATTATTGTTTACAAAATTTGGTCAAGCATATTCTTTGATAAGATCATAGCTTCATTCTTCTCAAGAGTAGTTTCATACAACTACACTTTTAGGTACATCTGAAGCATCTATCATAACTCAAGATAATTGAAATCAAGTATCTTTTTTGGTTTTTGCATAAGCATAATATTGATTTGTAACTGGATCTACAGGAGTTTCTCTAACATATGTTTTTGGTAAAACAATATCTGTTATAAATCAAGATACTCAAAATGTTTCTTCATCTTCATAATTATGCATATATGTTCATAATTTGTCATAATTTTTTTTGTTTCATTCTGGCATAGGATAACTTTGTTTATCTTGAAAATATTTTTCAAAAGAAGTTTGCAAAACTTTTAAATCTGTTGTTATTTTTGTATTGTTAGTAGAAGTATCTTTATTTGAAAAATAAGTTATAGCAACGGATGATAATATAATCATAATACTTATAACAACTATTACCTCAACCATAGAAAAGGCTTTTTTGTTTATGTAATACATAAATTTATAATTAAAATATAAACAAAAATAGTTTAATCTATAATATATACTTTGTCAAAACATTTTTTTTGATTTTTTACAAGAAATATGGTATCGTTTATAAAGTATATTTTATTATTATTTAAAAAATTATGAACAGCTTAGAATTGCTTTTTGCTATATTTGATATTACTACAAAAGAAAAATATCCAGATATACATTTAAATACTTGATTTTTACCTATTATTAGAAACCATTCTTGAGATTTGATAAAACTAGAAAATATAAACAATTCTAAAACAAATATCTTAACAAAAGAAAATCTAGAAGATATAATCATAGAATTAGCTTGAAAAGAGTGATTTGAAAAATTTAAAACAAATTTTGAACTAGATACTTCTTATAGGTACAAAGACAAAGATAGATACAGAATAAACTGTTATATAGATAGTAATTGATACTCTATAGCTCTTAGAATAATCCCAAGCTTAATACCCAGTATAGAAGATCTAAATCTGTGAGAATGAATAAAAGAAATGTGTAATAAAAATAAATGAATCATACTTATGACTTGACCTACTTGAAGCTGAAAGTCTACTAATTTGGCTGCTATGATAGATTATATAAATAAAAATTTTAAAAAACATATTATAACCATAGAAGACCCTGTTGAGTTTAGTTTCAAAAGTGACAATTGTCTAATAAATCAAAGAGAAATATGAAATCATACTTTAGGTTTTCCACAAGCTATTAGACGAGCGCTTAGAGAAGATCCAGATGTGATAATGGTTTGAGAAATGAGAGACTCTGAAACTATAAAATCTGCTATAACTCTAGCTGAAACTTGACATTTAGTTTTATCTACTCTACATACAAATGACACTGTACAATCTGTTGATAGAATAGTTGATGTATTTCCTGCTTGACAACAAGACCAAATTCGTATGCAATTAGCTATGAGTTTAGTTTGAATAATATCTCAAAGATTATTACCTAGAGTTGATAAAGAGTGAAGAATACGAGCAAGAGAAATACTAGTATCAAATGATGCTGTAAGAAATCTGATAATAACTTGAAAAACTCATCAATTATACTCTGTTCTTGAAGTTTCTTCAAAACAATGAATGATATTGATGGATAAGTATTTGATATTTTTGTTTAAAAAATGAATTATCTCTAAAGAAACTCTCTTTTCTTATGCTAGAGATAAAGATGGAATAGAATTACAAATAAATGATTAAAATATGGAAAATAAAAATATAGATATAAATTCAGAAAATTTAACTGAATTAAAAGAAAAAATAGAGCTAAAAGATATAGATATATTGAAAAAAGATGCTAATAATCAAAATATATTGATAAAAAATATAGATATTTTAATAAAATCACCTTTATTTGAAGAGAAAAAAATATCAAAATGACAAATACTTTTTGATGAGTGAGATCTAGATCAAAATCTATATATAGTTAAATCTTGAATATTATCAATAGAAAAATATACAACTAACCTAAGAAAAGAAACTAAAAAATTATCTACTCTAAAAACAGGTGATTTTTTGTGAGAATGATGATTAAAATGAAGTTCTAAAAAAGAAGTTTTAGTAAAAGCTCTAGAAGATAGTAATTTACTAAGTATTGATCTAAAAAATTGACTTAAAAAATTTATAGAAGAAAATCCTACTATATGATATGAAATACTAAAACATATTATACTTACTACAAATGAGAGATTGAATGAATCAAATAAAATAATCACTACAAATTATGAAATAGAAAAAACTATAAGTTTACTTGATGATATAAATCAAAAAAGCATCATACAATTAATAGAAAAAATAACTCATATAGCTGATGTTGATTATGTATTATTTTTAGAAAAACACACTATAATGCCTGATTATTTAATACTAAAATATGATAGTAGAATACTAAATAAAATACTTGATATAGTTTTTGAAAAAAAATGATATTTTATAGATTTAGATGAATTATATTTAGAAGCAAATGTAAATAAAGATGATTTTATAGTTATTCAAAAACTTGCTATTGCAAAAGAAGATTTTTGATACTTGATATTTTGAAGAGAAAAAAGGATTTTTTCATGAAGTGATAAAAAAGTATTTTCTTCTGTATGAAATAGTTTTGCTTGAATAATAAAAAAGTTTTTGCATGATAAAGAAGAAAAAAACAGAAGTTATATAAAAGAACAACAAAAAAATATATAGTGTTTTATAGCTCAGATTTAAATTAAATAATTATAACCTACCTCTAACTCCTCCCTTAAATAAGTGAGGAAAACTAATAAGTTTTTTATATACCTCCTTCCCTTATTTAAAAGAAGGACTTGGGATGGGTTATTTTTATAATTAATGATGAGAATCATCTCAATCATCATCTCATCAATCATATTCATCTTTTCATCATGAAGCTCTTTTTTCAAAAAAGTTCTTCAAAAAATTAAATATTTTATAAAAAATATAATCAACTATTCATCAAATAGTCATTTTATAAAATATATAAAGTATAATAATAAGATTTATAATAAAATCATATTTATTTAAAAAAGGAAAAAAAATCGATGTTTGGAAAAATTGTATAATCTTTGATAACAAAAGATTATTTTTTATTTGTTCTATTATGATAGGATCAATAGAAAATAAAAATTTATTGTTAAAAATACTTAAAAAAATTGTCAAAAAAAAAGTAAATAAAAATATTCACAAAAAAAACACACTTATTTTTTGAACAAAATAATTATGAGATACTCTGAAAGTAATACTTTCATTTAAAGGTATCAAAAAGGCAAAAAGTATAATCAAAAAAACACTATAATATCAAAAAAAGCTTCTATGTTCTACAAAAAAATCTTTAACTGAATTTCAAGTTCATATATCAGAAGAATTTATAGAAAAAAGCATCAAGTTTATAAAAGAAAAAACAAAAAGACCTATAATAAGTCATAAATATGATTTATAAAGTTTTTCTACTCATAAAAAGAAAAATAAAACAGCAAAAAATATGCTAAAAAATATGAAAACATAATCATTAGTCTGCATAGAATTGAAAAATATTGTTATTTTTTCTTGCATATTTTTTGTTTATTAAAAAATATTATATTTCATTCAAAAAAATCATTTTCGTCTATATCAAGTTGATTTAAAATACTAGAAAAAGTTCAGCAAACTAGTTCTTTATGATTTAGAATAATAGATTTTTTATTGTTTATAACTAATTTTATTTTTATATAGCTTCATCTTTGTGATAAAATTTCTACTCAATATAAAATATTTAATTTTTTAATTAAAAATAATTACTCATACACTTCCCTTGGTTTTGATCAATTAGCAGGTCAAACAACTCACAATTCTTCAAGTATATCTAACACTTTAGCTCGTCTAGCATATCATAATCACAGTTTTCTTTGAACTAAAGAGGTGGATCATTTTTTAGCTTCTCTAACTACTTGTATAGCTTTTTCTATAATTTCAGGAGATTCTTCTTGATCTCAAGAATATCATTCCATAATACTTCAAGCCATATTTGATTTTCAATTACTTATACTCATATCATATAAATTGTTTATCATATCTGGATCTATAGTAAGTTTTAAATGATTTACAATAGCTTCAACTTCATGAGTTTCAACTAAAACTCATTGCACTCTTATAGGTTCCATTGATCAAGTAGGGCTATAAAGCATATCTCACCTACCAAGTAAATCTTCTGCTCATACTTTATCCAAAATAGTTCTAGAGTCTATTTGTGAAGCAACTGTAAATGATATACGAGATGGGACATTGGCTTTTATAAGTCAAGTAATTACATCAACTGAAGGTCTTTGTGTAGCAACTATAAGATGCATTCAAACAGCTCTTGCCATTTGAGCTATACGAGCTATTGATTGTTCTACTTCTTTTTTGTTTCAACTCATCATCAAATCTGCAAGTTCATCAACTACTATAACTATATAAGGCAATTTTTCTTTTTTAGATACTTTTGCATTGTATTCTTTAAAATTTCTGGCATTTATATTTTTTGCTAAATCATATCTTCTAAGCATCTCTGCAACAGCCCATTTAAGACTATTTAAAGCTTTATCTGGATTAGTTATAACTGGAGTCAAAAGATGAGGTATTCAATTATATATAGACAGTTCTACCATTTTTGGGTCTATTAAAATCATTTTTAAATCTGAAGGAGAAAATTTGTATAACATAGATATGATAAAACCGTTTACTCAAACTGATTTTCAACTTGCTGTTTGTCATGCTACAAGTAAATGAGGCATTTTTGTCATATCTCAAACTACAATATTTCAAGATACATCTTTTCAAACTGCTATTGGAATATCTATTTTTGAACTTGTAAAAAATGATGAAGAAATAACTTCTTTTAGTCAAACAGCTTTTCTTTCAGGATTTGGCACTTCTATTCACACAACTCATTCTCAAGGAATAGGAGCTTGTATACGAATAGATTTTGCTTGTAAAGCTAAAGCTAAATCATCTTTTAGATTAACTATGCTATTAAGTTTTACTCAATCATCTGGTTTTACTCTAAATTGTATAACAGTAGGTCAAACTCTGTATCAATCAAGAAAAACTTTTATTTTAAATTGGGCTAATTTCTCAACTATTTCTTGTCATTTTTGATTTATTATATCTTCATCTATCTCAATATCTCATCAAATATCTTCAAGTAAATTGAGATTTGGTAATTCCCATGAATCAAAAGATATGTCTTTTTCTTCTTCATATATATCATCATCTGATGATTCTTTTTCTTCTTGTTTTTTAATTTTAGAAAAAGGATTTAAAAAATTATCTTTTTTTATTTCTTCTTTTTCAATAGATATTTTTTGAGGAGTATCATCTAGTTTTAATTGAGTTTTATTATTTTTTTCAACTTCTTCTTTTATTATTTCTTCATAATCTTGAGTTTCATCATTTAAAAAAGTTATTTTTTTCTTTATTTTATTATCAGTTTTTTGTATTTTTTTTGTATTTTTTAAACTTTCTTTTTCTATATATTCTTCTTCATTATCATTATCATAATCATCTTTTGAAAATGTAGTTTTTATATTGTCTTTTATAGTTTCCATATCTGGTATATATGAAACTGCTTTTTTTATAATTTTTTTATAACTTATTCTAAATATTAAAAATAAAGAAAATAATAAAATAATAAATATAAAAATAATTCAAGGTATAAATCAAAATAAATTTATAAAAGTATAACTAAAATTGAAAACTGACTTATAATCTTTTAAAAAAAATCAAAATAAACTAGTTAAAGATAATAAAAACAAAATAAGTCATATAAATCTAGATAAATTAAAAGAAAAATTTTCTTTTATAAACAAAAAAAAACCAATCAAAATAACAATAATTGAGAAAATATATTTATAATAAATTCAAAATAATAACTCTAAAGATAAATTTATATAATATCATAAAAATGAAGTAGAATCTCATAAAAGAGAAACCACTCAAACTAGTATAAAAAATATAGAAAAAAATATATTTTTATAATCATATGATAATGCTTGAGTTTTTTGAGATTTTTTTGTTTTTTTCTTAGCCACTTTAATATTTTTTAATAAAGATAATATATAAAATAATATAACAAGATATAAAAAAAAATCAAATTTTAATTTTGATTTTTTCTTTTTATAAAGTCAAAAAATATTATTTTAGTTTACCCATTTTTTCTCAGAAAAGTTAAAAAAATATCATATTAAAGTAAAGTTTTTTATTCTTAATAATCTATTATATAAAAAAATAATTTTTTTATATAATTCAACTTTTTCTCAAATATGAGATGAGTTCTCTACAAATAAATCTCTTACAATTAAAAATATAGAGTTTTTTTCTATTTTAGGATTTTTAAGAGCTACTTTAAAAACAAAATTTAATTCATGATGAATTAAAATTTCTAAGTTTATTTTTTCTAAAAAATCAGAATTATATCAAGAAAATTCTTTTTTTCTTAAATTTATAATTTCACTAAAAACTTCTTCGTGTTTAGATATGTAGTCTTTTGTTATTTCAAAAAGGGTTGGTATCAAATTTGTTCTCTTTTCTAATTCTAGTATTATTTTTTTTTCCAATATATTTATCTTTTTATTTAAAAGCCAAATATATAAAATAAAAATAAAAATAAAAACTAAAATTATAAAAATAAATGCTAAGTATAACATATATTTATGTAATATAATTTTATAAATTTCTCTTTTTAATTATACTCTTTTTAATTTTTTTTGCAAAAAATTGATTTGAATATATAATAAAAATGCTAAAAAATTTTATTTTATAAAATAAAAATTATGCTAGACCCTTTAGAAAATGCTAGAAATCAAATAAAAACAAGTTTTAATTTGATAGAAAATAATGATCTTTTAAAAGATAAATTAGAAAAGTTATTATACCCTAAAAGAGTAATAGAAGTATCTATTCCTGTAAAAATGGATAATTGAGAATCTCGTATTTTTATATGATATAGAAGTCAACATTCAGATGTTAGATGACCTTTTAAATGAGGTATAAGATTTCATCAAGATGTAAATTTAAATGAAGTGAAAGCTCTTTCTATATGGATGACTTTTAAATGTAGTGTTGCAAATATACCTTTATGATGAGGTAAATGATGAATTATAGTTAACCCTAAAGAATTATCTAAAAATGAATTAGAACAACTAAGTAGATGATATGTGAGAGAATTATATAAGTATATATGATCTTTAAGTGATGTTCCTGCTCCTGATGTAAACACAAACTCTCAAATAATGGCTTGGATGATGGATGAATACTCTAAGCTTGTATGAGTATATTCTCCTTGAAGCTTCACTTGAAAGCCAATAAGCTCTTGATGATCTCTAGGTAGAGATACTGCAACAGCAAAATGATGAGTATATGTGCTTGAAAAAATATTGGATTTTTATTGAGAAAATGTGAAAGATAAAAAATACATAGTTCAATGAGCTTGAAATGCTTGAATAGTAGTAGCCAAATTATTAAAAGAAAAATGATGAATTTTGATTTGAATATCTGATTCAAAATGAGCTATTTACAATGAAAATTGACTTATTGTTGAAGATATAGAAAATCTAAAAAATGAAAAAAAATCTGTTATAGATTATAAAAATGAGAAAGAAATATTGACAAATGAAGAATTATTAGAAAAAAAATGCGATATACTTATACCTGCTGCTTTAGAAAACCAAATAACTAAAGATAATGTGTTGAATATAAAAACAAAATACATACTAGAACTTGCTAATTGACCAACTTCTTGAGATTGTGATGAAATACTTTTTAAAAATAATATAACCGTTATACCTGATATATTAGCTAATTCTTGATGAGTTATAGTAAGTTATTTTGAACAAGTACAAAATAATACAAATTATTATTGGTCTTTAGAAGAAGTAGATAGTAAACTAAAACAAAAAATAGAAGATGCAACTCACAATGTATATATAGAAAGTAAAAAATATAACACATTTTTAAGAAACTGAGCTTATAAAGTAGCATTAAAAAACTTATTTGATGCTATGAATGATAGAAATTTTTAATTTTTAATTTTAAAAAATATGAAACATGAATTACCGAATCTAGAATATGATTTATCTAGTTTAAGTCCTTATATAAGTGAAGAAACAATGAATTATCATTATACTAAACATTTAAAAGCTTATATAGATAACTTAAATAATTTAATAATTTGAACAGAATTTGAAAATATGTCTTTAGAGGATATTATCAAAAAAGCACCTGCTTGACCTATTTTTAACAATGCTTGACAAGCATGGAATCATAGAATTTATTTTTGAATAATGACTCCAAATTTTAATCAAACACCTTGAGAAAAAACTATAGAAATGATAAATAAAGATTTTTGAAGTTTTGAAAATTTCAAAGAATTATTTAAAAAATCTTGTCTATGAAATTTTGGTTCAAGCTGGACATGGTTAGTTATAAATGAAACTACTAATTCTTTAGAAATACTAAATACTTCAAATTGAGATAATCCTCTAACTAAAGAAAATAAAAAAACATTATTATGAATAGATTTATGGGAACATTCTTATTATATAGACACTAGAAATGATAGAGCAAAATATGTAGATAATTTCTTCAGTATTATAAATTGGGAAAAAATAGAAGATTTAATTTAATAACAATAAAATATGTACGACTTAATAATAATATGAGCTTGAAGTGCTTGATACCCTACTTGAATGTATGCTTCAAGATATAAAATAAAAAATTTAATTATATGAAGTATGCCAGGTTGAGCTCTTGGAACATCTCATAAAGTTGAAAATTATCCTTGAACTATTTCAGCTTCTGGAAAAGAAATAATGAATAATTTTAAAGAACATGCTATAAACTCTTGACGAGAAATTATAGAAGATACTGTTATAGAATTAAAAAAAGAAAATAATATTTTTAAAATAAAAACAAGTTCTTGAAAAGATTTCGAGTCAAAATTTGTTATACTTGCAACATGAAATAATTATAAAAAACTTTGAATAGAAGATGAAATAAAGTTTTTTTGAAAATGAGTAAGTTATTGTGCTACTTGTGATTGAATGTTTTATAGAAATTTAGATGTAGCTATAGTATGATGATGAAATACTGCATTAACTGAAAGTCTATATTTACGAGAAATATGTAAAAAAGTATATATAATACATAGAAGAGATACTTTTAGAGCAGAAGATATATGGGTAGAACAAGCAAAAAAACATAGTAATATAGAATTTATATTAAATGATGAAATAGTAAATTTAGATTGAGAAATATTTTTACAAAAAGCTATTTTAAAATCTTGAAAAACAATAAATATAGATTGACTTTTTGTAGCTATATGAAGCAGTCCAAATACTGATTTAGTAAAAGATTTTAATTTAAAAACTGATGAAGAATGATGTCTTATAGTTGATAAAAGACAAGAAACTTCAGAAAAATGATTATATCGAGCTTGAGATGTAACAACTAACTCAAATAAATTTAGACAAACTATTATGAGTGCTCGAGAATGATGTCTAGCAGCAAACTCTGTTCATGAAGATTTAATAAAATTATAAAATATGTTAAAAATTATTTCAAATATTGATGAAAATATAATAAAAATATATAAAAATTATTTTTGAGAAAATTTTAGTAATGAGTCTATTATAGTAAGATATGAATTAAAAAAAGTAAATATAAATATAGAATTTGATAATAATAAAAAGCCTATTTTTAAAAATAGGCTTTTTTGGAGTATTTCACATAAAAAAAATCTATGAAAAATATAAGCTGATATGTATTTGACACTAAAACTATAGGATCTTATAAAAATATTTTTTTATAAGATATTCATGAAAATATAGTGATATAATTTATATCTTATCTTATTAAAAAGTAATCTTGCAAAAAATAAAACATTATGATATACTTGAAATGTATTATATAA
>CAZIGU010000021.1:0-12491 GCA_964538545.1 uncultured Candidatus Peribacteria bacterium | reverse complement strand
TACCTAAAGAAAATGATTCCACAAAAGAAGAAATTTCTGAAGAAGAAAAACAAAAAAATGCATTAATTGAAGAAAAAATTAAACAAATAAGAGAAAGAAATACAATTTCAAAACAAGTATATAAAAGTTATAATATAGATGAAAAGTGAATTTTTTACTTAGTTGAAAATAAAGAAAATTTAGATATATACCATAAAAAAACAGATGAAAAAATATATTCAATTCTAAAAACAGATATAAATAATTTTGAAATAAAAAATGTTTTTAATGAAGAAAATTATATATATATAAAAACAAAAGATACAAAAATAATATATGATTTATTAAATTGAAAAACTTATGATTTTTTCTTCCCTCAAGATATAAATTATATTAAAAAAACTAAAAATACTATTTTTTTAGTAAATGATAAATGAACTTTTATATATGATTTAGATACAAAAAAAGTAGAGTATTTTTATCTATTTAAAGACTTTGTAGTTTTAGATGGAGAAAACTATTTATGAGTTATTTTTGATGAAGAAAAAGATAAGAAAAAAAACTACAATATCTCGTCTGAAAAAGACTTAATTATAAAATATAACTCAAAAACAAAAAATTTATCAATACTAAAAGAATCCCCTATAAAAATATCAAAAATTATCTCAAAATCTTGAGAATATTATTTTTATGACATACAAGATAATATTTTTAAAATAAATAATTTTTAAATCAAAAAAATAGTATTTTAAATACTATTTTTTTGTTCATCTTTAGATACAGTAGGTTTATCTGATTTTGTTTTTTCTTTTAAATCTTCTTTATATTTATTTATTCATTCATATATTCTTTTATTAAGAGTTTCTTGATTTATTTCATTATTTTTAAAATCTGTAGAATCTATATTTATTTTTAAACTAATATTTGTTTTTTCATCTATTTTAATATCTTGTCAGTTTTTTCAAAAAATATTTATTAAAAAAGTTTTTTCATCTAATTTATCAGGTTTTAAACTAGATAATTCTTTAAAATTTGGTAAAAAAGTTTTTGTATCAAGATTTGGTAAAATTTTTCATTTAAAAATTTCTATATCTTTTCAATTTTCCTTAAATTTTTTTAATAACTTATATCGTTTAGCTTGAGATTCTAAAGCATTTTCAGGATTATCACCTGATAGTCATAGAAACATTGCAATTATTTTTCATATAAAAGGGGTTTTTAATAAAGCTCATAAAATATTTTTAGATAAGTCTCATATAACTCAGCCTTTAGAAGTTAAATCTAAAAAAATTTCTAAAATCATATCTCAAGACGTATTTAATCTTTCTTTTTTATCTTCTATTTTTTTTCTTAACTCTAACATACTTTTAGTCAACAATCTACTTATATTTTCATCTTTTCAATCGTTATATTTAACTTTATTTTGTTTTATAAAATCTCAAGTTAAAATAGTTTTTATAGATTCTCTTGTAAGATTATTTAATTTATCTAAATTATTAAAATTAGGTATATTAGATAATACATTTTTTTGTTCTTCTAAAGTTAATTTAGGATTTTGAGAATCAAAAACTTTTTTTATTTCTCATAATATTTGTAGATGTTTTTTTATAGTATTTTCAAAAGTTTTTTTGATATCATTTCAAGGAGATTGTAAATCTATAGTAATGCTTCAATTAGCAAAACTTTTTAATGTTTCCTCATCAAAAGTAGGTAAATCTATTGTTAATTGCCTTAATCATCATATTAAATCTCATAATTGCTCCCAAAAATCTCAATTTAATAAAGAATTTATAATAGATAGTTTAAACAATTCTTTTCTATCTCATAAAAATTGATAATCTTTTTCTAATAATTTATCTATTCAATTTGATATTATATCTTTTAATTGATTTATTCTTTTATCATTTATTCGATAAATAGTATTATCTAGATTTACTTCTTTTATTCAATTAGTTTGTATTTTAGTTTCTATTTTTTCTTTAAAAAGATTTTCATATATAGTTTTTAATTTATCATTTGAAGAAGTTATTTCACTATTAAGCTTATTTAACTCTTCTTGAGTAATACTAAAAACTTCATTTTCTATATCTATCCCGTATATTTCTTTTAAATCTTCTTTTATTTTAGACCAATCTATTGATTTATCTATTATTTTTGTTTCTAATCGAGATAAAGTTTTTATTTCTTGATTATTTGTAGTAGTTTCTTTTGTCATATTAATTTTAAATATTTTTTAAATTATCTAGATTTTTTATATCATTTCTCCTCTAAAACTGTTCATAATATTGTTTTTCTTTGAACAAATGGATATAATAAAACTCGAGTTATTATTGTAGGAACTAACCAAGGATACTCTTTTATTATTTGACTAGCTCATCAAGTAATTTTTAATCAAAATGATTTTAAATAATCTAAAGAGCTTTCTATTATTTTTTCTCACATATTTGATAAAAAATTTCTTACTCATTCAGGTATATCTGTAGTTTTATCTGTTAAGCTGTGTCATATTTTTATTCATAAATTACTTAAATATCTTCACTCTTCAAATTTTCTATCATTTTTTCACAATATTCAAGGCACTAAAAAAAATAAATAACTTTGTTTAAATTCATTCATTTTTTCAAAATCTGTTTCTCATCATAAAACAACGTATATTTTAGTTATATCTTTTATATCTAATTTTAAATTAGTATATTTATTTCAAAAGTTTAAAATATTATTACTTTCTATAAGTTTTAATATTTTATCTCAAAAATCTATTATTTCTTTTATTTTATTTTTTTCTTTTTCTTCTAATCATTTATTTTCTATAAAACTATCTATATTATCTCAAGTAGAATAATTGTTATTTATTATTACATTTGCTATTTTTAAATTTATTCATCTATCTATAAATTCCTGTCATAAAGTTCATTTACTTAATGTATCTTTATCAAAATTTATAAATTCAGAAGGCGTATCAGAAATACTAAAAATATCTGCATTTGAAAATTTTTCATAAATAACCATATCTTTATTCTCTTTTGACAGAGATAATAAATCTTTTAATTTAATATCTTCATTATAATTATTTCAATATATTCATTTTATTGTATTTATAGTTTTATCTTTTGAAAATAAAGAAAATAATTCTTTTATATCTTCTATTTTTATATTATTATTATTTGGATATGTATCATTTTTCCAGTTTTCTATTTTTTTATCATCATTTTTTATATCTTTAATATCTTTAATAGATAATTCTTTAAAATTTTCAGTTTGTGCTATATTTAATATTTCTTTATTTTTTCATTTATAATTATAATTTATAAACATTTTCATAGATAAAAAAGTAGTATCTAAATTTTCATTTTCTATTCTTTCAGATTTATTTTCTGGTTTTTCTTCTTCTTTTTGTAATTTTCTAAAACTTAAATCAAGTCAATCAGGTATCTTCCCGGAGAAAAAATATGCTATAGCTGCCGTTATTCATTTTATAAATCATCAAAATCACTCATAATTTTTACTTATTTTTTCATATATTTCAATTGCGTTTCCAAAATTATCTCATATATCGCTAATGATATCAATAAATCATTTTTTTTCTAATTTTTCTCAAATTTGAGGAATTTGATTAACCATTTTTCAATTATCTTCATCTATTGCTATTCATCTATCTAATTCTATATCCAATCATGTTCAAGGTAATACAGATCTTATTTCTTGTTGTTCTTTTTGATTTAATTCTTTCCTAAGCTTCTCTCTCCAATCTATAGAATTATCTTTTATTTCTAATCATATCTCTCTTACTCTTTTTGCTAAAGTTATTTTAGATTGTTCTTCAAGTGCTACTGCTAATTCCTCAGGTGTTTTATATCTTAATTGTTCTATAATTAATTCTTCTCTTTCAATATTTGATGACATAAAAATAATAATTATATATTAAAATCCTTTTTATTTTACCATATATTTCTTTTAAAAGCAAAAAAAAGAAGTTTTTTATTAAAAACTTCTTTTTAAAAATATTATTCATCATCTTCATCATCAAGTTTGAATCATCTTTCTTCTCTGATTTTCATAGCTAAGTTAGTAGGAACTTCTTCATAATGATCAAACTCCATAGCATAAGTAGCTCTTCATTGAGAAGCTGATCTTAATTCTGTAGCATAACCAAACATTTCAGATAATGGTACAAATGCAGAGATTATTTTTGCTTGACCTCTTTGTCCCATTTCTTCAATTCTTCATCTTTTTGAATTTATTTGTCATAGTACATCTCACATGTATTCTTCTGGAGTATTTACTTCAACTTTCATTATAGGTTCTAGAAGTACTACTCAAGCTTTTTTACAAGCTACTTTAAATGCTTTAGAAGCAGCTATTTTGAAGGCTAATTCAGAAGAGTCTACATCATGGTAAGAACCAAATGTTAGAGTAGCTTTTACATCAACTATTGGATATCAAGCTAAGAAACCTCTATTATAAGCTTCATTTAATCATTTTTCTACTCAAGGAATATATTCTTTTGGAACAGTACCTCAAACTATTTTATTAACAAATTTATTTACAGTTTTAATACCATCTTTATCATCAGATTCAACTTCTTTATAAGGTTCGAAAGTAATAACAACATGTCAGTATTGACCTCTACCTCAAGATTGTTTAGAGTATTTACATTCAGCATCTTTAGCTACTTGTTTAATAGTTTCTCTATAAGCAACTTGTGGAGCTCATACATTACATTCTACTTTAAATTCTCTTTTCATTCTATCAACTATGATATCTAAATGCAATTCTCACATTCAAGAAATGATAGTTTGATTTGTTTCAGGATTTGAACTTACTCTAAATGAAGGATCTTCTTCAGCTAATTTATTTAGAGCCATACCCATTTTTTCTTGATCAGCTTTTGTTTTTGGCTCAACTGATATAGATATAACTGGTTCTGGAAACTCCATAGATTCGACTAAAAATACATCATTTGTATCACAAAGAGTATCTCAAGTTCTAGTATCTTTCAATCAGATAGCAGCACCTATGTGTCAAGCTCTTATTTCTTCTATTTCTTTTCTTTCATTAGCATGCATTTCAAGTAATCTTCAAATTCTTTCTTTTACTCAAGAAACTGGATTATATACATAACTTCAAGATTTTAATACTCAAGAATAAACTCTTATGAAAGTAATTCTTCAAACAAATGGATCTGTAGCTATTTTAAATGCTAAAGCACCAAGTGGAGCATTGTCTCAAACTTTTATTTCTCTAGTAGTTTCTTTATCATCAGCATCAGTAACTGTAAGTATACCTCAATTAACATCTAAAGGACTAGGCAAATAATCACAAGCAGCATCAATAACTAATTGTAATCACATATTTTGTAAAGCAGATCAACAAACTAAAGGATACAAATTATTAGCCATTACTCATTTTCTTAATCAAGTTCTTATTTCATCAATAGATAATTCCCCATTTTCAAAATATTTATTCATCAAAGCTTCATCTTGTTCAGCTACTTTTTCCATAAGTTCAAGTCTCATAGATTCAGCTTTATCTTGTAAATCAGCAGGGATTTCTATTTCAACTATATTTTCTCAATTAGCTCATTCAAAAGTAAATGCTTTCATTTGAACTAAATCTATAATTCATCTAAATTCACTTTCAGCACCTATAGGTAATTGTATAGCAACTACTTTATTTCAAGCAAGTCTAGTTTTGATTGATTCCAAAGTCATAAAAAAATCTCATCAAGTTTTGTCCATTTTATTTACAAAAGCAATTCTAGGAACTCCATATTTGTCAGCTTGTTTCCAAACTGTTTCAGATTGAGGTTCTACTCATTGAGATCAGTCAAAAACTGCAACTCATCAGTCAAGCACTCTTAGAGATCTTTCTACCTCAATAGTAAAATCTACGTGTCCTGGAGTATCGATAATATTTATTTGTTTATCTTTCCAAAAAGCTGTAGTAGCAGCTGAAGTAATAGTTATTCATCTTTCTTTTTCTTGTTCCATCCAGTCCATAGTTCATTCTCAATCATGAGTTTCTCCTATTTTATGTATTCTTCATGTATAAAACAAAATTCTTTCAGTAGTAGTAGTTTTTCAGGCATCTATATGAGCTATGATACCTATATTTCTAACATTATGTAATGGTGTATTAGCCATAAAATATAAATAATAAATTAAAAATATATTCTTTAACTATAATAATTAACTATAATAATTAAAAAATAGACCTTTTAATTTTATAGAAATAATTTAAAAGTCAATAATTTTTACACTTAAGTTGATTTTTTTTAAAAAAATATATACTTAAAAAAATATTTAATAACTTAATAATATGTATAATTTTGTAGAAATAGAAAAAAAATGGCAAAAATATTGGGAAGAAAACAATACCTTTAAAATAGAAAATGATTTATCTAAGCCAAAATATTATTGTCTAGATATGTTTCCATATCCTTCTTGAGCTTGACTTCATGTTTGACATCCAAAATGATATACTGCAAATGATATAATAGCTAGATACAAAACAGCTTGTTGACACAATGTATTACATCCTATGTGATGGGATGCTTTTTGATTGCCTGCAGAAAATTATGCCATCAAAACTGGAACTCATCCAAGAATTACTACAGATGAAAATATTACTACTTTTAAAAGACAAATAAAGGAATTATGATTTTCTTATGATTGGAGCAGAGAAATTGATACAACAAATCCAAAATACTATAAATGGACTCAATTTATATTTTTAAAACTTTTTGAATCATGACTTGCTTATGAACAAGATTTACCTATAAATTATTGCCCTCATTGTAAAACATCAGTTGCAAATGAAGAAGTATTAAACGACTTCACACATGAAAGATGTGGTACAAAAGTAGAAAAGAAAAAACTTAGACAATGGGTTTTAGCTATAACTAAATATGCAGACAGACTTTTAGCTGATGTTGATAGACTTGATTGGCCAGAAAGCATCAAAGAAATGCAAAGAAATTGGATTGGGAAAAGTGAATGATGTGAGTTTGAAATGAAAAAAGCTTGAGATAATTCTAAATCTATAAGAGTTTATACAACTCGTATAGATACAGTTTTTGGTATGAGTTATGTAGCTATTGCTCCAGATCATAAAGATATAATAGATTTTATAACTCCTGAACAAAAAGATGCATGTTTAAATTATATAGAAAAGTCAAAATCAAAATCAGATCAAGATAGGATAAATTCAAAAGAAAAAACTTGAGTATTTACAGGCTCTTATGTGATAAATCCATTTAACTGAGAAGAAGTTCCATTATGGATTTGAGATTATGTTTTAGGAGGCTATTGAACTTGAGCTGTTATGGCAGTTCCAGCTCATGACTTAAGGGATTTTGAATTTGCAAAAAAATATGACTTATTCCATTTTCCAACAGTTTATCCAAAAGAATATTTTGATTTAATAAAGATGCAAGAAAATCCTGATATAGACAGTTTAGAGCTTGATGAAATTAAAAATAAACTTTCTTTACTTGATTCAGAAATGTTAGATAAAGCTTTTATACAGGATTGATATATAATAAATGTGAGTTATCCTATTTCTCTAAAAGTGCCAGATGATATAAAAACAGCTAAACAAAGAGAAGAGTACTTTCAAAAAAAGTTTGATTATTCAATAGAATTACAAAAAAAATATCAATTTTTATCTTCTTCTGAGGCAAGAAAAGTCCTTACTCAATTTGCTGAAGAAAATAATTTTGGAAAAAAGAAAGTAAATTATAAACTTAGAGATTGGTTGTTTTCTAGGCAAAGATATTGGTGAGAGCCAATTCCTTTAATTCATCTAGAATTAGAAAATCTTAAAAAATTGCCTCATATTGAAGATATAAAAGATGCCACTGATCCAAATTTAGCATATATTTTAAAAAGAAATCCTTGCTTGTGAGAATCAACATATAAAGTTAGTTGCAAATGTGGTCATATTAGAGAACTTGTAATATGATGAAAAGTATTTTCAAAAATTTATGACTGACTTTATACAAAAATAGTTGTAGATTATAGATTACCACTTAAGCTTCCTGAAGTAGATAAATATGAACCATCTCAAGATTGACAATCACCACTTGCAAGAGTTCATGATTTTGTAAATGTAAAATTAGCAGATAATTTAACTTGAAAAAGAGAAACAAACACCATGCCTCAATGGTGATGATCTTGCTGGTATTATTTGAGATATATGGATCCAAATAATGAAGATGAATTAGTATGAAAAGATATAGAAAAATATTGGTGACAAGTTGATAGTTATATATGATGAGCAGAACATGCAGTTTTACACTTACTATATGCAAGATTTTGGCACAAATTTTTATATGATATATGAATAGTGTCTAGTGATGAACCATTTTTTAGACTTAGAAATCAATGACTTATATTGGCTCATGCTTATGAAAGAAAAAATTGATGACTTCTAGCAAATGATTTAGTTGAAGAAAAAAATTGAAAATATTATGAAATATCTTCAGGTGAAGAAGTAAATAAAATAGTTTCAAAAATGTCTAAAAGCCTAAAAAATGTAGTAAATCCTGAAGATATAATAAAACAATACTGAGCAGATAGTTTGAGACTTTATGAAATGTATATATGAGATTTCAAAGACTGAGCTCCTTGGGATAGTAATTGAATAATTTGAGTTTATAGATTTTTAGAAAAATCAGAAAGATTATTCACTAAAGAAGCTAAAACATCATCTGAAAATGATGATATTACAATAAAACTTCTTCATAAAACTATTAAAAAAGTTTGAGAAGATATAGAAAATTATAAATTCAATACTGCAATTGCTAGTATAATTGTTTTGGTAAATAATTGATTACCAAAAGATATTAAAAATCAATATATATGGAGAGAAAACTTCTGTAAAATATTACATCCATTTGCTCCACATTTACGAGAAGAACTTTGGGAAAGAATGAACAAAAAAGAAGTTAAGTCTTTATTTTTTCAATCTTGGCCTAAATATGATGAAAATCTTGTAAAAGATGATACTATAATTATAGCAATTCAAATACTTGGTAAATTAAGATGAGAAGTCAGTGTTAATATAAATGAATCTAAAGAAGAAATTATTCAAAAAGCAAAAGAAGTTGAAAGTGTAAAAAAATGGCTTTCTTGAAAAGAAATAATAAAAGAAATATATGTTCCTTGAAAAATAGTTAACATAGTAATAAAATAATATGACTAAAGAAATTCAAAAATATAAAAAAGATATATTTTTAAAATTTAAAAAAAAATTAAATATTCAAGAAAATCCATCTGAAAATGATGTTTTACTTATAAATAAAACTTATAAATATATAAATTTTATAAAAAAACTTCCTTGATTGAAATTTGTATGAATTTGAAATAGTGTTTCTATGAATTATTCAAATAAAGAATCAGATATAGATTTGTTTATAATAACTACTTATAATTCTATGTGGTTCAATAGAATAATTATAACTTTATTATTTCAAATATTGTGAATTAGAAAAACTGAAAAAAAACATAGTCAAAGATTTTGTCTTAGTTTTTTTGCAACAGATAAGTGATTAGATTTTTCTGAAATATCTTTAGATAAAGATTATTATTTATATTTTTGGATAATTTATTTAAAACCTATTTTAAATTATAACAATACATATGAAATATTTTTGAGTAGTCAAAAATGGATTGATATAACAGAATATAATTATATAATAGAAAAAAATAAAACATATATAAAATATAGCTGAAAACATAAAAAAGTATGATTTATAACAAATATATTAAATAAAATTTTTAAAAGTATATTTTTAAAAAAGACTTTAAAAAAATATGAAAAAATATGAAAACCTTTTTGAATAGTAATAAATAATAATATGTTAAAATTTCATAAAGAAGATATCAGAAAAGATTTTATAAAAAATTTTGACTTTTAAATAAAAAACATATAATGTGGGGGATTTAAAAAATCTTTTAATTTATAATTATCTAAAAATGACTAATGTTAGCTTAATTAGACAAATTCAATCACCTTTTTTAAAAGAAGGTAGGGAAGAATATAGAACTTGAATGGAAGTAGAAGTTCATCAAAATATAGTTGAATGAAATAAAACTAGAATACAAAGATTTAAAGGTCTTATCATATCAACTGCTTGAAAAAGTGCTTTAGAAAAAACTATAACTGTTAGAAAAAAAGTATGACCTTTTGGTATAGAAAAAATTTTCCCTATACATTCTCCAACTATAGAAAAAATAGATATAGTTAGAAGCTTCAAAGTAAGAAGAAAAAATATTAAATTTATCAGAGATCTTACTGGTAAAGCTGCTAGACTTAAAGAAATTAAATAATTTCAAAATCAAGTTTTATAAAAAACTTGATTTTTTTTATAAAAAAAATAAAATATGACTAATTTAGTAATCTTTTATTTAATAACAATATAAATTATGTTAGAAATTAAAAATCTTAGTATAAATGTATGAGATAAACAAATACTTGACTCTATATCTATATCTTTTGAAAAATGAAAAAATTATTTAATTTTATGAAGAAATTGAAGCTGAAAATCTAGTTTAGTTAGTTTTTTGATGTGAAATCCAAACTATAAAAAAACTTCTTGAGAAGTATTTTTAGATTGAGATGACTTATTAGAGCTCGAAGCAAATGAAAGATCTGTAAAATGATTATTTTTATCTTTTCAAAATATTCCTGAAATACCATGAATAAAATTAAGTGAGTATTTAAGAACAATATATAATGTTTATCTAAAAAATAAATCTGATATAAGTGAAGAGTTAAAAAAATGATTATCTCCTTTTTTATTTCAAAAATTTATAAAACCTTATTTAGAAGAATTAAACATAGATCCAAATTTCTTATCAAGAGATTTAAATGTATGATTTAGTTGATGAGAAAAAAGAAAAATTGAACTACTTCAATCTAAACTTATTCAAGCTAATTATATTACGCTAGATGAAATAGATTCTTGACTTGATATAGATGCTTTTAAAGTAGTATGAGAAAGTATTAAAAAAATAGACTCATCTCAAAATAGTATAATAGTTATAACTCATAATTTAAAAATGCTTGATTATATAAATTTTGATGAAGTTATAGTTCTAAAAAACTGAAAAATAGATAAAAAATGATGAATTGAAATAATAAAAGAAATTGAAGAAAAATGATTTGAATAAAAAAGACAACTTAAAAGTTTTAAGTTGTCTTAAGTTTAAAATCTAAAAGCTTATTATATAACTTTTATCTTTACTACCAGGTTCTTTACAAACAGGAAAATATTGAAATTTATTTTGCATATCAATAACTACAATAGATGTTATATAGTCAAGATTTTTACTTCGACATACAGATGATAAATCTCTTGGAGTTTTTATAACATCTTTAAGCTCAACACCTCGAGCTTTATAGTCAGCTTTAATTAATCTAATGACTTCATCTTCTCCCAATTTTTCACCAGAACAACCTGATAATATAAATAAAATTATAGCTAAAGCTATAGTGAAAATTTTAAACATCTTAAATCTCCTTTTTAAAAAGCAATTTTTAATATAACTTAATTTTTAAATATGTCAAATATAAGTACTATAAAAACCTCTAATACTTGGGATTTTAGTGATAATATAAACTATGAAAATGATTTTATAGTTTGAATAAATAAAGAAGTAGTTATGCAAATATCATCTTCAAATGAAGAGCCATCTTGGATGCTTGATTTGAGATTAAAAGCTTTGGATATTTTTTTATCTACATCTATGCCTTCTTGGGGTCCAAAACTAAATAATCTTGATTTAGATAAAATTTATTATTTTGCTAAACCTACTTGATCTTGAGATAATAAAACATGGGAAGATGTACCTGAAAGTATAAAAAATACTTTTGATAAATTATGAATTCCTGAAGCAGAGAAAAAAATATTAGCTTGAGTATGAGCTCAATATGACAGTCAAACTGTTTATCATTCTCTGAAAGATGAATTAAAAAATATGTGAGTAATATTTGATGATTTATCAAGTGCTTTAAAAAACCCTAAATATGAAGAAATAATTAAAAAATATTTTTCAAAATCTATACCTTTAACAGACCATAAATTTGCATCACTACACTATGCTGTTTGGTCTTGATGAACTTTTTTATATATTCCTTCTTGAGTTAAAATAAAAGAACCTTTACAATCCTATTTTAGAATGAATGCTAAATCAGGTTGACAATTTGAACATACTTTAATTATTCTAGAAGATGATTCAGAAGTTCATTATATAGAATGATGCAGTGCCCCAAAATATAACACAACTTCTTTACATGCTTGATGAGTTGAGATATTTGTATGAAGAAATTCTCATATGAGATACAGTTCAGTTGAAAATTGGAGTCTAGATACTTACAATTTAAACACAAAAAGAGCTATAGTTAAAGAAAATTGATTTATGGAATGGGTATGATGAAATATGTGATCAAATACTACTATGTTATATCCTTGTTCTGTATTGTTATGAGATAATTCTAGAGCAGATCAT
>CAZIGU010000020.1:0-12865 GCA_964538545.1 uncultured Candidatus Peribacteria bacterium | reverse complement strand
TCAAAAAATATTATATAGATATATTTTATTTTTACAATTTTTTTGTATAATAATTTGCCTTTTATATATTTTATATATAATAAAAACATATAAATATTTGATAACAAAAAGAAAAAATATGAAATTTAACTTAGACTCATTAGTTGAAGAATTTAATAAATTAGAACAAGAATTAACTAATCCTGAAGTTTTTCGTGATCAAAAAAAAGTTAGAGAGTTTCGATCTAGAAAAAAACAAATATCTCAAGCTGTAGAAATATACATAAACTATAAAAAATCTCATGAATCATTAAAAGAAGCTGTTGATATACTATACAATGAAAAAGACGAAGATATGAGAGAACTAGCTAAAATACAAAAAGATGAATCAGAAAAAGAAATAGAAAAATTGGAAGAAGAACTAAAAATAGCTTTATTACCAAAAGATAAAGATGATGAAAAAAATATAATTGTTGAGCTAAGAGCTTGAACTGGTTGAGAAGAAGCATCTTTATTTGCTCGAGAACTAGCAAAATCTTATCTTATTTTTGCAGAAAATGAATGATTCAAAACAGAAGTAACAGAACAAACTCTATCAGAAACTTGATGAATAAAAGAAATTGTTTTTGAAGTTAAATGAGAATGAGCTTTTAAAAGATTCAAGTACGAAGCTTGAGTTCATAGAGTTCAAAGAATACCAGAAACAGAGAGTAAATGAAGAGTTCATACATCAGCAATAACAGTTGCAGTATTACCAGAAGTAGATGAAGTAGATATAGAAATAAAAGATGAAGATTTAGATATAAAGGCTTGTCGTGCATCTTGAGCTTGATGACAACATGTTAATAAAACAGATTCTGCTATACATATGACACATATACCAACTTGAATATCAGTTTTTTGTCAAGAATGAAGATCTCAACATAAAAACAAAGAAAGAGCTTTACAAATACTTAGATCAAAAATATATACTATAGAAGAAGAAAAAAGAGCTCGTGAAATATGAGAAGCTCGTTTATCACAAGTGTGATCTTGAGATAGATCAGAAAAAATAAGAACATACAATTTCCCTCAAGATAGAGTTACAGATCATAGAATTTGACAAAATTTTTCATGAATACCTCAAATTATGATGTGAAAATTATGACACATAATAGATGCTCTAGCATTGGCTGATGAACAAGCAAAATTAGAAGCAGCTTGAAAATGAAATTAAAATAATTCTTAAATTTTAAAAAAATGACTACAATTACATCAAATTATTGAGCTGAAAATATCCAAGTATTAGAATGACTTGAACCAGTTAGAAAAAGACCTTGAATGTATATAGGTTCTACAGATGAAAGATGACTTCATCATCTAGTATGGGAAATAGTAGACAATTCTATAGATGAAGCTATGGCTTGATATTGCGATACTATAACTGTTAAACTTTTACAAGACTGATGATGTGAAGTCGAAGATAATGGTAGATGAATACCTACTGCAGTTCACCCAAAAACTTGAAAATCTTCTTTAGAAACTATATTAACAGTTTTACATGCTTGATGAAAATTTGGTTGAGGAGGTTATAAAGTATCAGGTTGACTTCATTGAGTATGATCTTCAGTTGTAAATGCACTTTCAACTAGATTAGAAGCAATAGTTCATAGAGAATGAAAAATATTTTTTCAAGCTTTCAATAAAGGTATAACAGAAAGTGATATTCAAGTTATTTGAGAATCAAAAAAAACTTGAACTATTATCAAGTTTTGGCCTGATCCAGAAATATTTAAATTAACAACTATTTTTGTATATAAAACTATTTTACGAAGACTTAGACAACAAGCATATTTAACAAAATGAATAACTATTATTATAATAGATGAAAGAAGTGGAGAAAATTATAAATTTTATTTTGAATGATGAATAAAATCTTATGTAAATTTTTTAAATAAAAATGAAGATAATATTTGAGATATATTATATATTGAAAAAGAAAGTAAAGATATTTTAGTAGAAATATCTATGCAATATAACAAAGAATTTTCAAATAATATTATATCTTTTGTAAACAATATCCATACTCCAGAATGATGAACTCACGTTATTTGATTTAGAACTGCTTTAACAAGAATTATAAATAAATATGCAAGAGATAAGTCTATACTAAAAGAAAAAGATCAAAATTTAACATCAGAAGATGTTATAGAATGACTTACAGCAGTAATAAGTGTAAAAGTAGTAGATCCTCAATTTGAATGACAAACTAAATCAAAATTATGAACTACTGAAGCTAGAAGTGCTGTTGATAGTGTTTTTGCAGAAAAATTTTTAGAATACCTAGAAGAAAATCCTTCTCAAGCTAAAGCAATAATAGAAAAAGTATTATTAGCAGCAAAAGCCAGATTAGCAGCTAGAGCAGCTCGTGATACTATTATCAGAAAATGAGCTTTAGAATGAATGACTCTTCCTTGAAAATTAGCAGACTGTTCATCAAGAGATGCTTCTAAATCAGAATTATATATAGTAGAGTGAGATTCTGCAGGTTGATCAGCTAAACAATGAAGAAATAGAGAAATTCAAGCTATTCTACCTCTAAGAGGTAAAATTTTAAATACTGAACAAGCTCGTATAGATAAAATATTTGCAAACTGAGAAATTAAAAATCTTATCATAGCATTATGAACTAGTATTTGAGAAACTTTTGATATATCAAGATTAAGATATCATAGAATAGTTATCATGACCGATGCCGATGTAGATGGAGCTCATATAAGAACACTACTATTAACATTTTTCTATAGATACTTAAAAGATATTATAAATTGATGATATTTATATATAGCTCAACCACCTTTATATAAATTATCAAAATGAAAACAATCTTTTTATGTTTATTCAGATGAAGAAAAAGAAAGAATAATAAAAGAATATGAAATAAATTGAGAAAATATTCAAAGATATAAAGGTCTTTGAGAAATGAATCCAGAGCAATTATGGGAAACAACTATGGATCCAAATACAAGAAAAATGTACAAAGTAACTGTTGAAGATGCTATTAAAGCAGATGAAATATTCAAAATTCTTATGTGATGAGAAGTTGCTCCTAGAAGAAGATTTATACAATCTAGAGCAAAAAATGTAAAAAATTTAGACATATAAAAAAGACATTTTTATATGTCTTTTTTATAAATCAGAAAAATCAGAAGGTAAGTTATCTAAGTTTTTTATATCTTCTCATTCAGGTATTCAAGAAGTATCATTTCACAATACTTTATCTCAAAGTCTTTTTATTTCCATAAAAATTTTTTCAGGACTAGAATACTTACTAACATCTAATCACAATAAACCTGCTAATTTTGGAAATACAAATATAGAAATTACTATAACAGCAAGTCAAATAAGAGCATATCTTATAGAATTTATTGCTGGTTTGATTTTATCTTCTTTTCATCAAGATAAAATCAAAAGAACTCCTCACCATAATATATACATTATAGAAAAAATTCAAGCAAATAAAACTATTAAAGAAATAGCAAGCAATATAAAATCTCATAACTCCATAGAGCTTGATAATATTCAAGTTGTTTCAACCTGATTTGAAGTCATACTAGCATAAGTAGTTAAAGACATATTTTTAAGATTTTAAAAATTAAACATAAGTATTTATATTCAAAAAAAAAGATTTTTCAAAAAATTTTTTGAAAAATCTTTTAAAATAATAGAAAAAATTAATCTAATATTTTTAAAGTAATTTTTTTATTCATTTTTAATCAAACTACTTTTAATAAAGTTCTTATAGAATTAACTATATTCCCTTCTTTTCAAATAACTCTTCACATATCATCTTTATTAACTTTTAAAGTTAATAAAACTCATAAATCATCTTCTTTTCTATCTATAACAATATCTTCTTGATTTAAAACTAAATTTTCAATAACAAATTTCAAAAATTCTATTTCTTTCATAATAATAAAATTAAAAAACTAAAAAAACCCTTATATAAATAAGGGATAAATTATAAAGATATATTATTCATTTTTACCAATTTTTCTATTCTAGGAGAAAATTGAGCTCAATTTCAAATATATTTCTTAATCATTTCTAAATCGTTTAATTTAAATTCTTTAGAAATAGGATTATAAAAACCTAAAACTTCTTTATAACCACTTTTTGCAGGAGCAGTATGTTCAGTAAGAACTACTCTAAAAAAAGGAGAATTCTTTTTTCAAGCTCTAGCTAATCTTATTTTTAACATATTTTAATAATGTTATAAAAAAATAAAAACGATTTTAAAAAATCGTATATATACTCGTAGTAAAAAACCACCCTTTCGAAAAAGTATAAATACTTATCTGTTTAATAGTATATGTTATTCAACAAATTTTATATCAAAACATGGTGCCCAGGGCGGGAATCGAACCCGCACTCCAGAGTTGGAACAGGATTTTAAGTCCTGCGTGTCTACCAATTCCACCACCTGGGCATTTTTAATGTAAAAAATATTTTTACATTAAATTTTATATTAAATTACTCCATTTTTTTTAAGAGTTCTCAATCATGCTGCAGATACTCTTATTCTATATACTATTCCAGTTTCAGGATCTTTTATATTTCTATAAAATAGATTTGGATAATATTTTCTTCTTGTAGCTCTCATTGAGTGACTTCTATTGTTACCTACTCAAGTTCTTCTTCAAGTTATTTCACAAACTCTAGACATATAATCTTAAAATTAACAACTAATAAATATTATTTTATAACAAAAATTATAAAGATTTTATTTCAACACCTATTCAACTAGGTATATTTATATTTTGTAACAATTCCATTGTTTTAGAAGTAGGTTCAGTTATATCAACTATTCTTTTATGTCTTCTAATTTCAAATTGTTCTCTAGCATCTTTATTAACAAAAGTTGATCTATTAACAGTAACTTTTTGTATTCTAGTAGGTAAAGGTACAGGACCAACAACTATTGCTCAAGAATCTTTTGCAACAGAAACAATTTTTTTAACAGCTTCGTCAACTAATCTGTGATCAAAAGCTTTAACAATTATTCTCATTTTTTCAGTAGTTTTTTTTGCCATATTTTATTTTAAATAACAATTATATAATATAAGCTAATAATTAGGAAAGAGAATTCTCTCTTTCCTAAAAAATCAATTTATATTAAGCTAATATTTTAGATACAACTCATGAACCTACAGTTCTACCTCATTCTCTTATTGCAAATCTTAATCATTCAGTCATGGCAATTGGAGCTTGTAATTCTATAGTCATTTGGATGTTATCTCATGGCATAACCATTTCTACTCATTCTGGTAATTCAACAGATCAAGTAACATCAGTTGTTCTGAAATAAAATTGTGGTTTATAACCTTTAAAGAATGGAGTATGCCTTCCTCATTCATCTTTAGTTAATACGTATACTTCGGATTCAAATTTAGTATGTGGTTTAATAGACCCTGGTTTAGCAAGAACTTGTCATCTTTCAACATCGTCTCTTTCTATACCTCTTAACAATAATCAAGCATTATCTCAAGCTTGTCATTGATCTAATGATTTATGAAACATTTCTACTCATGTACAAGTAGTTTTTCTAGTATCTCTTATACCAACTATTTCTATTTCATCACCAACCTTAACTATTCATTGTTCAATTTTACCAGTAACTACAGTACCTCTACCTTTTATTGAAAATACATCTTCTACAGGCATTAAGAAAGTTTTATCTAAATCTCTTTCTGGAACTGGAACAAAAGCTTCAATAGCATCAAATAAATCTAGAATTGGTTTAGCAGCACCTTCAAAATCTGAAGGATTATTTAAAGCAGCTAGTCATGAACCTCTTATAACTGGAGTATCATCACCTGGAAAATCATATTTTGACAATAGATCTCTAATTTCCATTTCTACTAAATCTAGCATTCAGAATCATCAACCATATCACATTTGTTCATAAAAACAACTATATATGGAACTCACACTTGTCTAGATAACAAAATATGTTCTCTAGTTTGAGCCATTGGTCAGTCAGTAGCAGCAACTATAAGTATAGCAGCATCCATTTGAGCAGCTCATGTAATCATGTTTTTTACATAGTCAGCATGTCAAGGACAATCTACGTGAGCATAGTGTCTGGCAGCTGTTTCATATTCAACGTGAGCAGTATTAATTGTTATTCATCTTGCTCTTTCTTCTGGAGCTCCATCTATTTGATCATAAGCTTTTACTTCTCAAATACCATATTTAGCATGTAATACATGAGTAATAGCAGCAGTAGTAGTAGTTTTACCATGGTCTACGTGACCAATAGTACCAATATTCATATGTGGTTTAGATCTATCAAAAGCCATAATATAAAATATTAAAATATAAAATAATATAATTTTTAGAAATTAAAGCCTATGCTTTATTTTTTCTCATTTTTTTAGTAATTAGTTTCACAGCTCTTCTAAGTTTTCTGCGAGTGTATCATGTAAGTCTAGCCATAATTAAATTTTGTTAATTTTAATTCAATACTTTTTTAATTTTTTTCAAACTATTTCAAAAGCATTAGATAACCATTTAGTATTTCATTCAACCTCAACTCTTTTTTGCAATGTTTGATAATGTTTTATAGCATTATCAACTTTTCAAACACTAGTAATTCTTTTTTTATTAACAGCATAATTAAGTCTTCTAGGTCTCTTACCAAATCATGTCATACATAAATAATATAAAAAATAAAAATATTTTAAGATAAAAATATCTTAAAACAACTTAAATTATTATGGTGGAGCATAACGGAGTCGAACCGTTGACCTCCTGCGTGCAAAGCAGGCGCTCTAGCCAACTGAGCTAATGCCCCATAAGTAAAATATATACTTCTAAATAATTTAAAGAAATGGCGAGGATGACGAGATTCGAACTCGCGACCTCAGCAGTGACAGTGCTGCGCTCTAACCAACTGAGCTACACCCCCATATCTGTAAGAAGCGAGAAGCATTATATAAAATATTTTTTATAATGCAAATCTTTTTTGCAAAAAAGTTGTAAATCATAACTTTTTTGCTTTAAAATAGAGATAATTATTTTATAATACTAATTATCTCTATAATTTTCTTTTTTGTTCTAATTGATAATTTATTTATATTCAATATAATAATTCTTTTTCAAAATCAAAAAAATGGTATTTATTTTTTAAAAATTGTTAAAAAATCTGAAAAAACAAGTTTATTTCATTCAAGTACATATTTAATTATTTCTGATAGAAATATAGGATAGGTTATTTCTTTTCATATTGATATTTCTTTAACTTCAGGTAAATCTGAAAAAGAAACTTTTTAAATATATAAATCTTTCAAATTTTTTCATGATAAAATATAATCTATAATTTTACGTGTTCATCTGTTGTATGATGTATCTTTTTGTTGAACTCACATATAGTTAATTGGTTAGTCTCTTTTTCTTCTTAAAAAGATTCAGTTGTAATTTACTTTTTTAAAATTTCTTAAAAATTCTAAATACTCATCTCAAGATAATATTTCTCAAAAAAGAATATCTGGTATAGATTGTCATATATCTAAAAAATCTTCTATTTTTTTTCAAAATAAAGTTCATTCTGCAAACATAGCTAATCACTCTTCTCTCTCCAAATTGTTTCATCATCTGAAATTTCATAAAACTTCTTTATTGTTTTTTCAATTATATAGTGAGTTTCTATTTCATGAGATATAAGCTCTAAAATTCTTTTAACACTAAGTGTATCATATGTTTCTGATTTAAGTATATATAAAGCATCTTCCCCATCATATATACTACTTCTTTCATCTACTATGATGGGTTTATTTATATTATATATTTCAAAAACTATAGAAAATATTTTTATATAATCCCCCCCCCTTTTTTATATCTTTAGATAAAAATATATTTTCTTTATCTTTAGATAATTCTTTATTTTTAAGATTTTTAAATGGTTTTTCATTTTCTAAAAAATGAAACTCTCTTAACATATATAAAACATATTTTAGAAAAAAATCTTTTTCTTCTTTTATATGTGTTGAATTATACTTTTTAATAAAATCATTATAAACTATTTTTACCTCTACAGTATTAGTTCTAACATTTCATCAAAAAATTTTTATGTCTATTTCCTCTAATTCTAAAACTATTTTATCAGTTTCTTTAGGTGTTAATGTATTTTTCATTCAAGCTTTTCGAGCTTCAAAAATAAGTCATTTTAAAACTAAATTTAGTATATTATTTATATAATCAAAACTTCATTTTAAAATATTTATTTTTGGATTATTATCATTTATATTATTTAGTTTATCTATATAAAAATTTATAATATCTATTTTTTCTCTTATTTTTGAATATACTAAATTATAATATTTATCTATATTTAATGATATTTCTTGAGATGATGTTTTATTATCTTTAAAATCTTTATTTAAAAAATATCAAAATAAAGTTTTATTGATATATAATCAATTTCAAAGCTCAGAATAAGAATATATTAATTCAAAAATATCTTTTAATTCTTTTGTAAAAATTAGCAAATCAAGTTCTTTTAATATTTGTTCAAATTCTTTTAATATCTCTTGTATAGAGTTGTTATTTTTATTCATAATAATATATGTTTTATAATATTTTATTATACAATATAACAATTAAAAATACAAAAATTAGTTATAAAAAAGAGGTATTTTATAATTTTTTATATCTAAATGTATCAAATCAGATTTTTTAATTTCATCTAAATCTTGAATAGATATTTTTCAAAAATATAATTCTTTTAAATCAACTCAAGATTCAACTAATTTCAATATACCAATATATCAGTTAACATATATTACATCTTTTGAAAAAATATATTTTTTAGAGGTATCTTTAATTCATCTTTTTAATCTAGCAAAATAACTAAAAGCTATATTATAGTCATAATTATAATTTTCTAATACAGAATTTAAAAATGTATCATGATTTGAAATAAGTCATTTATTTAACAATATATATCTTTCAAAAGCTGAATAGTATTTTTTGTCATTTTGAGTTATAAATTTTGATTGATTATATATAGCAAGCCCTTCTTCTGTTTCTAAATAAGCTCAAGTTCAAGATGAAAATATTGCATATTTTGATTTTTTTCAATTTATACTTCTAAGATAATGAGTTTCTATTTCATGAGCTATGATAGCTCTCATCTCCTTTTCTCAAACTAATATATAGTCTTTCATATATAAATTATTTCATTTTACAGAAAATCTAGATCATATTTCTTTTTCTATAAATCAAATATTTATACCATATATATTATTATATTTTTCTAAAATATTTTTTATTTCTTCTTTAGTTAAAAACTCTTTTTCTTGTATAATTTCTTTTTTTGCGATATTATATTTTCACAATATAGCAAATTGTCTTTTATAATTTTTCAATAAAGTAATTCTTGATATTTATTTAAATTATCTATATTTTGTTCTTTAAAAGCTTTCAAAAAATATATTTTATTTATGATTTCTTCTTTTTTTCTTTTAAAAATATTTGATAGTGGTATTTCTGGTATCTCTATTTTTATTATTTTATCAAGAAAAAAAGATAAATCTAAAGTTAATTCTTTATAGGTAAATTGAGGTATATATTTTCATTTTGACTCTATAAATTTCAATCTTTCAGTTTGAGAATTTGTAGGAGTAATAATATTTAAAATAGATAATTTTTTATCTATTTCCATCATTTGTTTATCTAAAGAAAGAAGTTGTTTTTCATATGATTCAAGTATAGTTTTATTTTTTTCTTTTACTACTTTTGTATCAGGATCAAAAGGCTTATCTAAATCTTTATATTTAAAAGGATCAATTAAGAATCATTTTAAAGCATCTTTTCATATAATAAGTTTATCTTTTTTTAAATCTTTTAATCTAAATTTAATATTTTTTATATTTCAAAGTAAATTTATTTTTAGTTTTATAGTATCATTTTTAACTTTATCTTTTAATAAAGGAAAATTATCTGCAAAATATTTAGCATCTATATAATTTGAGTCTTTATTTGTTTTTATTAAAGCAATTGATTTTATTTTATCATTTTCATAAAAAACATTTATATATTCTTTATTTCATAAAACTTTTTTTCAAGATATATCTTGTATTTTTTCTTCTATATATTATCAAAACAAATCTTTGGTAAGTCTTATAGCTTTTGATACTGAATTTATTTTTATATTTTCAACTTTTTTCAATCTTTCTAAAAGAGGTGTTTTATTTATAACTTGTATTTCAAGTCATGGTCTAACATTTACCTCTAAAAGAATTAGTTATTTTATATCATCTAAAACTATATCACATCATATATATCATATATTTGTAATTTTTTGTATATTTGATGCTAAAAACAATATATCTTCCCAAAAAGGTAGTTCTATATTTCTAACATCTCAGATTCATGGAATTGACTTAATATTTTTTCAAAATTGATTTATATTTGTTAATTTTCAAGTTCGTATATCTATTCATACTCAACAAGCTCAGACATGTAAATTGGCTTTTCATTTAGAATTTGCAGTAGTAACTCTAAGCATAGCCATAACTGGAACCATATTGAAAACAATCGCTCTTATATCAGGTAATCAATATTTTCATAAAAGCCCTATAAGATGATGTAAAACTATTTTTCTTTCAAATATTACTTTATCCCTATTTCAAGAAAGAGAATAAAATCAAGACAATATTTCTTCTGAATGTTTCTGTAGATCTGTAATAGTATATTTATTATTGTCATTTGATATAAAAAATCATGACTCAAATTTATCTATAATAATTATACCCTTACCTCAATATCAAGCATTTGGTTTAATAACAAAAGGAAGTGGTAAAGCATAAAAATCAAAGTTTTTTAATTCTTCAAAATTTTTTATGATATGAAGAGACTCTGATATTTTTATTCATTTTTTTGATAAAAATTCTTTTGTTTTTATCTTAGAGTCAGCAAGTGTTTTTGCATTATCATCATTGTAATCTAATATATATTTATTTCTAGCATTTTGTCATAAAATACCATAATTTTTTAAAAACCACATTTTTAATTATTAACAATATATTTTCTAGAAGATAAAAATGAACTTAAAGCTCAAATAATTATAAAGACTAAAAGTTGAAATAACAGTATATAATATAAGTCATTATTTACAATATATCTTGCAACTACCTCTTTATCAAAAATAAATCAAACATTATTTATCAAAATTAAAAAAACATTTAAACTTATAATAAATCACAATATTGAATATATAATTCATTGAAATATAAAAGGTCAATATATAAAATAATTTTTTCATCATACAAGTTTTGTTATATAAATTTCATCTCTATAATAAAATATGAAATTTCATATTATGGAATATGTTATAACAAATATTGAAATTAAAAATATCAATATAATAAAATACAAAGCTATTTTTAAAGTTTGAAGAACTTGAATTATTTTATCTATTCTATCATATTGTGTTTTATAATCATAAATTGTATTTGTCTTAAAATTTGATAATAAAAATAATTTTTGATTTATTATATAATCAAGTTTTTTATATTCATCTATTTTAATATTTCATAAAACTATTGTTGATGGTAGGGGATTTTTTGTTTTTATAATACTTACTAATTCTTCGTCTTTTTGTCTCATTTCTTCCAAAGCTTGTTCTTTTGTTTTAAATTCTATAGATATGTTTGGAGTAGCTTGATTTATTTTATCTATAAGTTTTTTTACATCAATATGTTCTTTTGTATATTCATCTTTTAAATATAAAGATATAGTTAATTTAGAATTTATAATTCATATAAGATTTGATGATAAATTGTGAACTATAAACAAAATATTTATAAAAAACATCAAAAGAGATAAAACTAAAACTGAAGAAAAAGATAAAAACTTATTTCTAAGTATATTTTTTAGAGAATATTTAAGTAATTTATAAAACATATTTTTAAATTTAAAATTATAATTGTTTTCTTTCTTTTATAGAATTTATTAAAGTTATATTATCAGCATATTCTAAATATCAAGCTCGAAGTCATCTAGATAAACGAGAAATTGTAACAAAGTTTTTTAGTCATCTTTTTTCAATTTGTTCTTTTATATAAGAAAGTGTAGCTTCTCATTCTATATTTGGATTAGTAGCTATAATAAGCTCTACTTCCTCTCAAGAAAAATTGTGTAGTTTTGTAAATAAAGTTTCAAAATTTAAGTCTCATATAAAAACTCAATTCATAGGAGATAAAGCTCATCATAATATATGATAAACTCAATCATATATTCAAGTTCTTTCAATAGTTAAATAGTCTAAATATTCTTCTACTATACATATGATATTTTTTTTTCTTATTTTTGAAGAACAAATTGAACATAAATTTGTATTTTTATCTACAAGCATATGACAATTTTCACATTTTCAAATATTTTCTTGTAAATTGAGTATAGTTTGAGAAAAATTTTGAAGATAATTTTTATTTGAATTAAGTAAAAAAAATCGTAGTTTTGTAGCTGATTTTTCTCAAATTCAAGGAAGAAATCATATTAAATTTATAAGTTTTTTTAATTCTTCTGGCATAATAAATATATAGATAATTATATTTTTGATTATAGCAATTTTATTATTTTTGCAAAAATTTAATTTTTTGATAATTTAATTTTTTTAAGTTTATCTTGAATTTTTAAAACATAGTTATCATATAAATAATTTAAAAAATCTAAATCATTTAAAAATTTATTACAAGACACTTTTAATTTATTTAAACTAGAAACTGTAAATAAAACATTTTTATCTTTATCTAAAAATAATTTTAGCTGTTCTATTTTTATATCTTTATGAAAATTTATTTCATAACTAACTCAAACTCTTTTTATAGATTCTACTAAATAA
>CAZIGU010000019.1:0-12989 GCA_964538545.1 uncultured Candidatus Peribacteria bacterium | reverse complement strand
TTGAAATATACCTAAACAATATAAATTTTTGATATATGAATTATGGAGTTTATGAGGCTTCAAAATTTTACTACAATAAACCTTTGAATTCTCTATCAAAGGGAGAAATAATATGACTTGCAACTATTTCAAAAAATCCAAATAAATATAATCCTTTAAAAAAATTAAAAGATTTTAATAAGAGATTTGAAATACTTACTCTTAGTCTAAAAAATAATCAAATAATATCTGATATAGAATATGAAAATATAAAAAATACAAAAATAGTTTTTTATAATTGAAATAAAGATAAATTACCTTATGTAAAGGATTTTTTGATAAAATGAAATTATATAAATAATTCAAAAAATATAACTACAACTATAGATTATAATCTAACTCAAAAGATACAAGAAATAGCAAATTCTACAATACAAAAAATGTCTTGGAAAAATGTATGAGATTATTCTATTATATTACGAGATAGAAAAACAAATGATATAAAAGTACTTATATGATGAAAAGATTTTTACAATGATAAAAACGGACAAGTATCTAGTATATTATCTCTTAGACAACCTTGAAGCACTTTGAAGCCTTTTTTATATTTACAAGCTTTTGAAAAACTATGATATAAATGAGAGACAAGTATAACTGATTTGCCTGTAAGTTATAAAACTTCATTTTGATACAATTATGAACCAAAAAACTATTCTTTAGATTACAAATGACAAATAACTCTAGCACAAGCTTTATCTCAGAGTATAAATATACCTTCTGTAAAAATACTTGATGAGATTTGAGTAGATGATTTTTTGATATTTTTAAAAAGACTTAAAATAAATTCTTTAAATAAATGAAGTGATTTTTATGGTTTATCGATTGCACTTTGAAGTTGAGAAGTAAGTTTGTATGAATTAGTTAGAGCTTATAGTATTTTTTATAATAATTGAAAAATATGTGATTTGAATATTGTATTATCAGAAAATAGAGAAAAATGTGAAAAAATAATTGAAGAGAAATACACAAAAATGATTGAAGATATTTTGAGTAATAGATATATAAAACTTGTATGATTTCCTATAAACTCTAATCTAGATTTTGAAGATAAATTTGTTTTTGTAAAAACATGAACTTCAAGAAATTTCAAAGATAATTGGAGTATTTGATATACAAAAAATTATATTATATGAGTTTGGGTATGAAATAAAGATTGAAGTGAGATGAAGTGAGTTTCTTGAAGCACTTGAGCTTGAGATATTTTTAGAAAAATTGTTTATTTAATAGAAAATGAAAAATATGAACCAAATACTATAAAAATAGAAAAAGAAAATAAAATTTTTTTAGAGATTACATCTCCCCTAAATTGAAATATTTTTCAAATAGATAATACAATCCCTATAGATAAGCAAAAAATAAAATTAAAATTTGAAACAAATATAAAATATGATAATTATATATGGATTTTAAACTGAGAAGAAATAAAATGAGATTTTATAGATTTGATAAAGATGAAAAACAAAAATATTTTAGAAATAATTTTATATAAATCATGAAATATAATAAATAAAAAAGAAATTTTTGTTTGAGTTGAGTAAAAAATATAAAATTTGTAAAAAATACTTTTTAAATAGAGTAAATATGTTAGTAGAAAAAAGATAAAAAGAAAAATTTAATATCAAAGACAATTACAGATATAATATTGTTTGAATATATTTTAAATAAATAGTAACTATATAAACCCCCTTAGTAATATTTTTATTACTAAGGGGGTTTATGTTTTTTTATAAACTATTTAACTAAAATATTTTTTCAATTACTTCTACCAAAAACTTCAGTATTATAAAACTCTCAAATTTTTGTTGGTGGTACTTGAAAATCTCAACTATGAGTAATTTTTAAAAGATAAAAATTTTCATAAACTCAAGTATATAAATTTTCTATATATCAAAAATATCTATCATCTCTTAGCTCTTCCCTTTCAAAAAATATATTTCATTTAGGAAAAGAAATAGTTTTTGATTCTGTTGCTAAAGAAGTGTTTAAAATTTGTGATCAAGAAGGAATATATGATTCAAAAAACACTTTTTGCCTATCTTCTGATGTTATTATTTTGTTGTAAACTAAAACTAAATCTCAAACTTTAAAATCAGTAATTTCTTTTAAATAATAAACTACATCTTTAGGATATTTTAAATCATTATATTTTATACTTCAAGATAAATAAGAATTGTATTCTTCTTGTTTTAAAGACTCTATTTTTTTATATTCATTGTAAGAAAAATATTTTTTCTCTACAAAAAATCACTCATCTCTTGATTTTATATCTTGTGATTTGATAAAATAATCTAAACTTAAATCATAATACAATTTTCAATTTCAAGTTTTTGAAATATTAAAAATATTATTTTTTTGAAGAGAATCTATTTTAAAAGTATGAGTATCAAAAATATTTGAATTATCTATTTTTTTAGAATCTATTGTTTTATTATTTAAAATAACCTTTGAAACTAGATTAGTATCTTTTAATTCATTTGTAGAATATAAATAAGAAACTATATTTTTTATCAAAATACTTGATTCATATGTTGATAAATTTTTAGAATTTTCAGATATAAATCTAATTATATTATCCAAAATTTCTTTGGAGTCTATATTTTCAACTCAAATTTGTCATATTATAGCAAGTAATAATGAAGTTTTTTCTATTTTTGAATATCAATTTATATATGCTCATTTTGGAGTTATAACTAGTTCATTAGATATTATAAAATCTAGTTTTGATAAAGCTTGTTTTAAAAGATCTTTTTTAATTTTATCTGATAAATAAGATACATTTATAAATTTTGATAAACTATATAAATAATTTATATTATCTACTTTTTTAGATGATATATTTTCAAAATAATCATATAATTCTTTGTTTTGATTATCAAAATCATAAAGTGAATTTATAATAGATAATTTCTCAGTTTCTGCTAAACATGAAGAAGTATTATAATTATTACAAGTTGGTTTTTTAAGTTTTTCTAGCAAATATGTTTTTGTATTTTTTAATATAGTTTGATCTATTTTATATCATAAAGATGATATTTTAGATAAAGAAGAAAATCAATAAATAGTTAACTCTAGATTTGATTTTTCATCAGATATATCTGACCAATACTTAAATCATCAATCTGTATTTTGAAATTTTTGTAATTTAGATAAATAATCTTTTATAGAAGAATCCACAGAAACATCTATATATCACACATTGTTGTCTACATATTTTTTAATAAATTTTTTAGTTAAATCATATTCTCTTCAAGACACCTCATATAATTCTTTTAGATAAACTGAAGGCATTATGGCTGAAGTTTGTTGCTCAAAACATCAATATGGATAATTAGATAAAAAATCAAAACTATCAAGTAAGTATGTAAACAATGTTGATGAATAATTTATTTTTAAAATTGGTAATAAAGTTTCTTTTGTTAAATCTATTTTTTCATCAAATGAATTATTTTTTGTACTTCAAACTGTTGTTGTTGTTTCTTTTGTAGCTCGTAATTTGATAGGAATAATTTTTAAAATACTATCTTCAAATCATGTTTTTGTTTTTGCTTTTATTGTAATATTTAAAGCTGTATTTTCTTGAAAAGAGGAAGATAAAATAGAATTATATTCAAAAATCACTTTTTTTGATTCTCATGATTTTAAAAATTCTTTTTTTGAAATTTGTTTTATACTTCAATTATTTACTTCTAAAGATAAATCTATTTCTTGATCTTTTCATGTTTTATTGTAAATAACTGGAGAAAAAGATATTTTATCATCAGTATAAACAAAAGATGGTAAATTGTCTTCTATCATAAGAGGCTTAGAAGTAGTAAATGTTTCATAATTTATTCAAACTCTATGTTTTTCATCATTAACAAGTACTTCTATAACCCAAGTTGTTAAATTATCTGGTAAAACAGGTATATCTATTTTTGCAATTCAATTTGCATCTGTTACAAAATCTGATTGCCAAAAAGCTGTATCTTTGAAATTTCATCTAAGTTTTTTTGTATCTCATCATTTAACCATATCTCAAGCTCATCACTTTTCTCAGTCAGACGTATCTTTTATCTCAAGTTTCTCTATCAAAAATTTTAAATTAGAAAATGTTTCAACTCACAAATATCTTTTCATATCATAAAAAAATGCATATGGATTTTTCTTCGGATTTCATTTTAAAGCTAAAACACTCTGATCAACTACTGAAATACTTCAATTAGCATTTTTAACTTTTTGTCATAAATTATCTAGAACTTGTATTTGTATAGACATTTTTTCTCAAGGTAGATAATTAGTTTTTAAAGGAGTTATAATAACTTGAAGTTTTTTATAATCTGTAAATACTTTTACAACTTGTAATGCTCTTTTATAGACAGGAAGTGGATTTCAAGATTTATTTCATATCAAAAATGTTTTTATATAAACATTTGGGAAATGTTTATCTTGTATTTCAAAATCAAACTTTGGAGAATAATCTGAAATATCTTTTACAAAATAATCAATTATTCAATCATCTTTTTCTAAAATATATAATATTTTTCAGTTATTTACTGGAGATTTTACTATTAAATTTGCTTTTTCTCATAATAAATAATTTATTTTATCAGATGAAATTTCTGTTATAGAATTATTATCATTTCACCAAGAAATATAATCATCTCAAGCTACATATACATAATTTGTTGAAGAAAAAGTTTTATTATTTTTTCAAGTATATGAAGCAGTTATTTGATATTCTCAAGTAGATTTTGTTTTAAAATTATATTTTATAGTTCAATCATTTCATGTTTTTAAAGAAACTGTATCTTCTAAAACTAAATCTTCATAATACTCATTATAAAAAACTCAATCAACTCACATTTTTTTTACATTTTTATAATCTTTTTTATATACTTTTACTTCTATTTGTGTATTTGGAAGTATTTTTGCATTTGTATCAAGAGTTATAAACTCAGAATATATTCAGTCTTTTGAAGAATTATAGTATTTTGTTTTTAGTCAAACATATCACGAAGTTGTATGCAAAACTGTGCTTACAGAATTTGATACTTTTTTAGATGTATCTTTGTCTTCTATTTCAAAATTGAATGTATAAATTTTTTCTGAATCTTCTTGTTTATCTCAAAAACTATAATCATAATTGTATTCTCAATTATCATCTGTTAAAAAGCCTTTTTCTCATACTATTAATTCATCATGATAATTACAGTATCCCCAATAAACACAATCAAAATACTCATATCAAGCTCAAAAACTATAGTCATTGTATTCTTTTGCATCAAAAAAATATTTTTGAGTTAAAACACTATATTTTCATTCTGATTTTGACATATTTCAACCAAAATAATATTTTGAATTTATTTTAAAAGAAGCTTTTTCTCATGAATTATATCAAGTTTTATTTCAAGATATATTTACTTTGAAAATAGGTTTTTTGTATTCTTCTATACTAAATCATCAATATGTAAATAAATAATCTGAAGAATAAATATCTTTATAATCTGTAGAATTTTTTGACAACTTAAAAGTGAAATTTCATAAAACACTATCTTCTGGTATAGTAAAACTCAAGTTAAAATTTGAATTTTTATCTATTTTTACTTTTTCACTTCTATAAAAAATATTTTTATCATCATAAATATCTAAAGTAGCTTCTTTAAAATCTACTTTTTTATATCAATCAAAATCGAATTTTTTAATAATTCATTTGATAAAAACTTCATCTTTTGATCTATAAATAGGTCTATCAGTATAAATATAAGCATATTCTCTAGTAGAACTATCTTGTCATGAAACGTATTTAAAATCATAATTCGAAAAATTATCACTTTCAGAAATTACTCAATAATATATATTGTTTGAGGCTACAATATATGAAATAGATGTCAAATCAGTATCTAAAATATACAATTTTTTATTTTTATCATAATTATATTTTACTCATACTTCTTTTAAATCACTTGTATAAAATGATAATTTTAAATCAGAAACTATTTGATTATTTTGTATATCTGTAGCAAAAAGTAATGATTTATTTGACGCTTTTTCTACAAGTAGACTTACATTTGTTTGAGATATTATTTTAGAATCATAACTTAAGTCTTTTCTTTCATCTAAAGAACTAAAAATATCTATAAAAACATGGTTATATGTTAATTTATCTCATAAAATATCTTGTTCTAAATCAAATTTATTATTTGATAAAAACCAATAAGTTAATTTTGTATCTAGTATTTTTGAATCTAGTTTATCGCATTTTTTGACAAAATTATCTTCATATCTTTTTGATAAATAAGAAAAATAATTTTTATCACTCATTTGACATATATTTATTTTTGCTTTATCTGTATTTATAGATTGTATATTTATAACTTTTGGAAGATGTTTTGGAAAAACATTTATATCATTATTAAAAGATAAATAAACATATTTATCTATATCTTTTAAGCTTTCTGTTTCAAAATTTTTCTCATCATAATTATTTATAATTCATCAATAAATATCTTTTAAATTATTTATATTTAAGCTATATTTAGCCAAAGGTTTTAATCTAGTTTCTAAAGTATTAAGTATATATCACTCTTTTAAAGGACAGTATCATTTTTCAAGTAATTTTTTTGATTTTTCTTCAGTATTAAGAGTATTTATTGATTCTAAAAATTGATAATCACTTATATATTCTCACTCTCTAAAATTATTTATTATTCATGAATTTGATATAGTTATATCATAATCTTTATTATTTTGATATAAAAAGATATAGGATTATATGTATATATACAAGTTTTTGAATAATCTAAAGGGGAAATATCTTTTATAACTAGTTTTTTTGCTGTTTGATAGTTAAATACCTCATCTTGCAAAAGCATATTATTTGCTGATTTATTTATTTTTAGAGTATATTTTGTATCATTTTTTAAATTACTTTTTAATGTTAATTTGATTTTAGTTTTATCTATTTTTTCTAGTTTTGTTTCTTCATCAAAATATAATAAATAAGAAATATCAAAATCTATTTTTTCACCTTTAGTATCTGTAAAAGAAAATAAATTTTTATCTAAACTTATTTCTTCATAAAAAGATATATTAAAAAATAAGTTATTTATTGGTAAAAATCTTTTTTCTATTTCATTTTCAGAATCTATGTTGTAATAAACATATGGAGTATCTATTAAAGCTCAAGTTGATGAAAATACGTTTTTATGAATTTCTATTCAAGAATAAAAACTTGTTGTATTTAGTATTTTTTTGAAATCTTCTTCTAAAGGAATATTTCAGTATTTTGGTTTAAGTCATTTTTTAACTAAAATATTGTATGAAGAATTGTATTTGAAATCATTATTTTTTGTTTTTATTATAAAAGAAGTTTCAGAATCTTTAATAGTCTCTAAAATAAAATCTATTTTTTGATTATTTAAGTTTGTTAATTCTATATTTTTTTGTAATTCATCTATATCTACTCAAAAATTTGTATTTAAAACTATATTATTTTTAGGGACAAAAGTATCATCTGTATATAGACTAAGTGATGGCGTTTTGAAGCTTCAAGTTAAAGTTTCTAATTTAAAATTCATTCAAGATGAAGTCAAAATAGTATATTCATATTTTGTAGCTCAGGCAAATCATTTTTTTGGAATAAATTCTAAAAATGAAGTTGTAATCCATTTACAATCTCAATCTATTTTGGGAGTTATTATAATAGGGCATCATAAAGTATCTTTTTCATCTAAAGAAGTCAAACTTATCATAGGAATTGAAAAAAAGACTCACATATTAGATGATAAATTTTCTAAATAATCTGCTGGGAATACTTTTGATACTTTAGAAGTTCATACAACGTCAAGTATATAAAATAAATCTTTTTGTAATTGTTTTCAAGAAATATCTTTTAGTTCTTTTGATATAAAAACACTGTAATCTATAGATTTATCTAAATCTTGTTCAAATAAATATGTAAGTTTATTGTCTTCTATAACTACTTTTCATTTTACATACGGACTTATAGTTAATACGTTTTTATTTGAAATACCTAAAGTATCGTTAAATGTAAATTCTATTTTTCATATATCATAAGGAATTTTTTTGATATTTAAATCAAAATTTCGAGAATTTACTTGTAAAGGTGTAAATAAATTTTTATTAAAAAATACAAAAAAACTTATTACACAAAAAACCAAAAACAATAAAAGAATAATATTTTTTTTATTGTTTTGTTTTAAAAAATTAACTATTTTATACATAAAAAAAAATAAAAAAATAAATTACTTTTTAAGTATATTTATTTTTTTATTAATGCAATTTTTTTTAATTTTAAGAGAAAATAAGATATAATAAACAAAACAATATTCAATAAAATTAATGTATATTTTTGATAAAACTATAAATTATAAAAATACAATATAAATATAATAAAAATATAATTTTACATAATGATAAATAATGTGTGACTAAAATAAGAAGTATTTGGTATAATAAAAGAAATATCCCTTAAATTTTAACTATGGTAAATTAAAAGTTACAAAAAATATATAAAAAATGTAAATCAGAAGAAATAAAAAAGACTGATTTATAATATGAAAACAAAGATATAAACATAAATACTATTCTTATGTTTTTCAAAGTAAAACAAGATTCAAAGAATAAATGTTATTGCTAAAGATGATTTAATTATTGAATTAATTAATTCTATTTGAAAAAATAGCAAAAAAGATGTTTTAAAAAAACATCTTTTTTAAACTCAGACAATTACCTTGGCTATTCTCAAAACTCTATCTCAAATCATATATCATTTTTCAAATTCATCTACTATAATTCATGATTTATCTGAAGGAACTTGAGTCATAACTTCATGCTTATTTAGATCAACTTCTTCTCAAATAGATTTTATCTCTGATAATCACATATTTTCTAAATCTTTTTTAAATACTTTTTCCATAGCCATAACAGCAATATAGATAGAAGTATCTCTTTGATTTTCAGGAGTATTTTTAATTATTCTTTCTAAGTCATCTATTCTTGGTAATATTTTTTTAAAAATATCTTGTTTTAAAAAAAATATCATATCATCTTTATCTCTTTGAGTTCTAACTTTAAAATTTTGATAATCTGCATTTACTCTAGCTAACATATCTTTAAGTTTAGCTACTTCGTCAGAATCTTCTTCTTTTCCATCATTCTCTTCATTATTAATTGAGTTCTCAGGTTCGTTTATTTCTTCTTTTGTTTCATCTATTTCTTTTTCTATTTCATTAAAATCATCAACTATTTCTTTTTCATTATTTTTATTTGACATATTATCCTAAAGTTAAAATATAAAATATTGTTTTTTTATTATATAATTTTTTTAAAAATTTCAAAATTTTTGATTTACTTTTATAAACTTTATATATAATAATACAAATTTAATTTCTAAAAAAATAATATGAAACTAATATCTTGGAATGTTAACTGAATAAGAGCCTGAATAAATAAATGAACTTTTTTTGATTTTTTACAAAATCACTCACCTGATATCATATGATTTCAAGAAATTAAAGCCAAATATGAACAATTAGAAGAATCACACATACAAAAAATAAAAAATATGTGATATGAAATATACTGGAATGCTCGACAAAGACCTTGATATTCTTGAACAGCAATATTAACTAAAAAAACTCCTATTGAAGTATTTTACTGAATAAATACTTCTTGACTTAATTTAAACAAAATAGAAACTGATGAAGTTATAGAAGAAAATCATGAATGAAGAGTTATTACAGCAGAGTATGATAACTTTTATCTAGTAAATGTGTACACTCCAAACTCTAAATCACGACTTGAAAGACTTCAATATAGAAGTATTTGGGATGAAGTATTTTTAAAATATTTAAAAAAACTAGAAACAAAAAAACCTGTTATATTTTGTTGAGATTTAAATGTAGCTCACAATGAAATAGATCTAGCCAACCCAAAAGCAAACAAAACAACTCAAACAAAACCTTGAAATGCTTGATTTACAGATACTGAAAGATTTTGAATGCAAAACTTCATAAATGCAGATTTTATAGATACTTTTAGATATTTCTATCCAGACCAAACTTGAGCATACTCTTGGTGGAGCAATTTTGGACAAGCAAGAGCTAAAAATATATGATGGAGAATAGATTATTTTTTAGTAAGCAAAGCTTTAGAAAGTTCATTAAAAGATGCTTTTATAATGTCAGAAATCATGTGAAGTGACCATTGTCCTGTTTGAATATTATTAAAATAAAAAAATGAAAGACCTACCTCAAAAATTTTATGATAAATTGAAAACAATACATTCTCAAGAAGAATATAATCAAATAGTCTCCTGATTAAAAACACCAAAAAGACAAGTTAGTTTCAGATTAAATACACTACTTTGAAATGGAAAAGATTTAATTGAATTAGATACAAAAAATATAAAATATATTAAATTTGATAAAATAAAAAATTGTTATCTATTAGAAAAAAATCTAAAAGAAAAAGATTTATGGGAAACAGAATTATTTAAAACCTGAAAAATATATCTTCAATCTATCTCTAGTCAAATACCTGTAAATTTTCTAAATTTAGAAAAAAATCAAAAGATACTTGACGCTACAGCTGCTCCATGATGAAAAACTAGCCAAATACGAGCAATTATAAATAATACTTGAGAAATAATAGCAAATGATAATAACTCTATAAGAATAGATAAATTAAATTATTTACTTAAAAAACTTTGAGTAAATAATACTAAAGTAATCAAAAATGATGCAGCGAAACTATCAAAAATATTCAAAAAAGAAACTTTTGATCATATACTAGCAGACCTACCTTGTAGTGCCGAATGAAGAATAAATCTAAACATAGAAAAAACTTTTTGATTTTGGAGCGAAGAAAATACTCTTAAAAACCAAAAACTACAAAAAGAAATATTAAAAGATATTATTCCTTTACTAAAAAAATGATGAAGCCTAGTTTATTCAACTTGTACTCTAACAAAAGAAGAAAACGAAGATATAGTAGATTTTATATTATCAAATTTTAAAGAAATGAAAGAAGAAAATATCATATTAAATTTAAAATATACAAAAAAATGAATAAATAACTTATGAATAAGAGTCTTACCAAGTGAAATAACTGAATGATTTTATTTAGCTAAATTTACAAAAATATGATAACAATACTGGATTTTTTACATAATTATTTTGAGATATTAACTATAATTTTGGTTATAACTGTTTATCTAATAATTGAATATTTTTTAAGAAAAAAACTAAAAAATTTTGAAAAAGAATTACATAAAAAATATGATATTTCTTTAGAAAATCAAAAAACAACAAAAGTTGCAAATATAGAAAATATAAAACAAGAAGATCAAGTTTTTTATTATAAAAACAAAAATATTCTTTTTCTTATCAGATATCTAGCAGTTTTTATAATAATTACACTTATAATAATATACAAAATACCAAATTTTTTCAATTTTTTTGCCATAGCAGTTTGAGCTATAATAATAGCTTTTAAAGAATTGATTTTATGTTTTTTTGCATATTTTTATATAGCTACTATATATAAAATATGAGATAATCTTATGATTTGAGAATGAGTTTCAGAACTAAAATGAGAAATAATATATGTTAATCTGCTTAATATATGAATTATTTGAAAAGATGATTTTTGAGAACATAATTGAAAATTTTATAGAATACCAAATTATAAATTTTTTACAGAAAACATAAAAAAAGAAGATATTTGAGTAGATAAATATAAAAAAGTAGAAATAAAAATACTTTTTTCTAAAGATAATTTCAGTGTTTCACTAGATGATTTTTCTAAAAAACTATCTCATCATTTAGATGAGCTTTTACCAAAAAGATGAATAAATAATGTATGAAATTATAAAAGTTTTATATGATATAGATATAAGCTAAGATTTGCTTATGAAGAAGATAAATTTTTTATAAAAATAATTTTTATAGAAAAACCAAAAAATATATTTGAAATAGAAAAAAATATATTTTCATATATTGAGAGTCTAAAAAAATAGTAAAACTTAGTTTTACTATTTTTTATTATATATTTATTTTAGATAACAAATTCCTTCTTAAATCAATATTTTCATCTTTTTTCATATCAAATTCCAAAAAATAAACTTCCTCAAAAATATCAATATAATTAGATTTTCTAAAATTATCTTTCATCTGACTATAAGTCATATAAAATATATCTCAATTATTTATTTTATACTCTTTTAATATCAAATATTTCAAGAATATAGATAATTCCCTATAAAATATAGATCTATCTATTGAAATATTATTATAAATATTTTCAAACCTTTCTTTTAAAAAATCATCTTCTATTAGTTCTATTTTCTTGTTCATTTTATAATCATAATTCAATACAAAATACAAAAAAACATAAAATAAAAACAAAAATAATAGTATTCAAACAAAAATTAAATAATTATAATTATATAAAAATTGAAAAACATCTATTTTAATATCATATAAATCTGTCATATAAAAAAATTATTTTCTAAAAATCTTATAAAGTTCTGAAAAAATATTACTTTTATTATCTAAATATAAATAATTTATATTTAATTTACTAAGTTTAGCTCTATAATTATCTATTTTATTTTTTCTTAATTCTTTATATTGAGAAATTTTTTGTGAATTTTTTGAAGGTATAAAAATATTTTTAAATCAAGACAAAAAATTAGTCACAAATGTATCTTTTGTTGTATCAAACAAATTATTTTCTAAATAATCAAAAATATTTATATATAAAACTTCATTTTTTAAAGATAATATTTTCAAATCTTTATCACTTAATTCACCTATTTTATCAGTTAAAATTATAACTAAATTATTTTTTATAACTAAATTATTAAAAAACTTAATAGAATTATTGAAATCTCAAAACTTTTGTCATATAAAAGAATTATTTAAAATTTTATCTAAAATCATATCAAA
>CAZIGU010000018.1:0-13445 GCA_964538545.1 uncultured Candidatus Peribacteria bacterium | reverse complement strand
TAAAGAAATGTGAGGAAAATATTATGATTTTTTATGAGTAGCTGACCCTAGCGATAAAAATAGTAGTTTATCTTGAGTGACAAATTTTAAAGAAAAATTTTCAAGTGATATTATAAAATGTAGTGAAAGTTATTTATTGATAAATAATTTTTTTCTATATAATATAATTGTTCTTTTGAAAAAAATAAAAAATTTATTTAAAAAATATGAAAAAAAATAATTCTTGATTTACACTTATAGAACTTATAGTTTCTATAACTATATTATCTATTATAGTATGAAGTGTTTTTACAGTATTTGCTATACAGGCTGATTTGAATAATAAAATAGATATTTCAAGAGCTATGCAGGAAAATGTAAAAAATATTATTTCTACTTTTAAGGAAGATATAAGAATAAATAGTTTATCTTGAGTAAATAATGATTTAACATCTTCTAATTGTAATTTGGATTCAAATATAAAATATAATTCTTGAACAAAGTTGTGTTTAAATAATTGAGTAAGTTATTATTTATGATTTTTTGATACAAATAATAATATAGTTAGGGTTAGTGATAAAAATATTTGTAATTCATGAAAAGATAGTTGTTTTTTGGTTAAAGAGATTTCTTGAGAAAAAAATATATTATCAAATTCTTGGGTACAGTTTGTAGATTTAAATTTTTTGTTATCTAGTGAAGATATGAAAAAGGTTATAATATCTTTTTCTTTGAAACCATCTATAAAAAGATGAATTAAATCTGATTTAATAGAAAATACTATTTTAAATTTTCAAACTACAATAACTACTAGATTATATCAAAAATAATTTTAAAATATGAAAAAAAATAATACTTGATTCTCTGTTATTTTAGCTTTGCTAATGGTATGATTTATGGTTGTTTTAACTTCTTGAGTTTTTTTGCTTATTTTGTGAGAAAATAAAGATACTAAACAATTAGAGTATTTTTTTAAAGCAGAAGCATGAGCTATGTGATCTCTTGAGCTAGCTATGTTAAAATCAAAAAATAACTCTTATTCATATAGTGAAGAAAGAATAAAATCGGAACTGCTATGCAATAATTCATGCTGAAATAAAGATACAAAAATAAGTTATAAAATAGTTTCAACTTGAACATGAATAGATCGTAAAGCTATAAAGCCTTATGATTTTGCTATAATTCCTCTTTTTTCTTATAATGACAATAATATTTTAATAGATGCTAAAAATTTTAAGTTAACAGTTTCAGATAACATAGTTTGGAATATAGTTTCTTTTTCTTGATGAATAAGTTGATTATGAAGTTTTTATTCTAATTGAACCACTCAAAAAGATAGGTGAAATTATAAAAGAATTATTTCTTGAGATGTTGATTATGAAAAAATATTTGTAAAAGATTATTTATCATCTGCTACTCATAATTATTTAATACTAAATAATACTTCTAATTTAGAAGAGAATTATTCTATAGAATCTAATGATAATATAACTCTTGATAAAACATATATTATAGCTTCATGAGAAAATATGTGAACAAAACAAAATATACAAACTACAATAGATACTTCAAGTTATTTGAATTTATTAAAATATAGTTTGTATGCTCCTGAATAATATTTTTTTAACTTAATTAAATATGTGAAGATGACCAGTTGTTGAAAAACGAAAAGCTCTTTGAAATGCTGCTAGACAAAAAGCTTTTACAATGCATGCTAAATTGATATCTTTAGCTGCTTCAAAATGATGAGATCCTGATATAAATACTGCTTTGCAAGATGCTATAGATAAAGCAAGAAAAGATAATGTTCCAAATGATAATATTTTAAGAGCTATAAAAAAATGAACTTGAGAAGATAAATCTTGAGAACGAATTCAAAGTATTTTATATGAATGATATTGAGCTTGATGAGTTGCTGTTTTAGTATTTACTCTTACAGATAATAAAAACAGAACTGCTCAAAATATAAGACATATTTTTTCAAAATATTGATGAAATATGTGAGAAAGTTGAAGTGTATGATTTATTTTTGAAAAAAAATGAATTATTTTTATAGATTTAGAAAAATATTCTCCTACAGATCTTGAAAATATGGTTTTTGAAACAGATGCAGATGACTTTGTAATAGAAGACAATGTTTTTAAAATAACCTCTTCTTTAGAAAATTTTGTAAATGTTATGGATTATTTTAAATCAAAAAATATAGAAATGTCTTTTTCTTGAATATCTTATATTCCAAATAATGAAGTTGAGGTGAGTGATTTTGATAATGTTTTGAAATTAACTAAAATGATAGATGCTTTTAGAGAAGATGAAGATGTTGAAAATATTTATGTAAATATGGTAGTTTCACCTGATTTACAAAAAGAAGTTGATGATTTTATAGAAAAAAATACTTTTAGAACTTAGTAAAACAAAAAAATAGATGCAAATTTGCATCTATTTTTTGAGAAATTAAAATTTTCTTTCTCTTTTTACTTGTGGTCTAGCTTCATTAACGAAAATAGGTCTTCCGTCAATTTCTAATCCATCTAATTCAGATAATGCTTTAGAAGCACTTTCCTCAGAAGTAAATGTAATAAATCCAAAACCTTTAGATCTACCATTTTCATCTTTAACTAATACTACCTCTTCTAAATCTCCGTATTCTCAAAATATAGTTTCAAGATCTTTTTCAGAAGCTTTCCAGTTGATATTACCAACAAATAATTTCTTATTCATATAGACATAATAAAAAAATAAACACTTGTAAACTAAGTGTAATTAAGATTTAAAAATTAAATAAAAACAAACAAAAAAATTTTTAGTAAGTTGATTTTTTAAAGTATTTAAAAGCATAACATTTGGTTTACATTTATAATTATATACATTTTTTAAAAAAAGCAAACAAAAAATTTGATTTTTTACACTTTTTATAGTAAAATGAAAATACATTTATATTTTAATTATATTTTATATGAGAAACACTAAAAAAATGTTTTCTTCTTTAGCTGTTATGAGTATAGCTATTGTTAATTCTACTTATGCATCAGAAATGATGTCTACTTGAGAAGTTAGTACTTGAGCTACTAATAATACTGTTGAAGCAATTTCAACTAAAGCTTCTGCTAGTATAATCTGAATGGATTATTTAGATGAGTCTACGATAAATGTTAAATTAACTTGAGTTACTTCAGTTGATGCTATGGCTTCAGAATTAAAAGTATTGCAAAATTTAAAGGCTACTACTACAAAAGATGCTACAAATTCTTCAAAAATACTATTATCTATTCCTTCTTCTTTAGTTTCAGGAGCTACTTATAGTGCAGTTTCTATAACACCTTCTTTAGAGGCTAATATGGATTTTGTTTATAATGGTGAAAAAGAAATATTAAATACTATGACTTGATGAACTAATTATATATCAAAAGTTGTTGTTATTGATGATAAAACTTTAGAATTAAATTTTGCTTCAGATGTTTCAATTGAAAAAGTTGAATATCAATTTTTAAAAGAAGTATGAGTTTCTGAAAAAATGTTTAATGTAGATACTCTTAGTATAAAAACTAGAGAACCTTTATTATCTAATTCAGACTATGCTTTAATATCTTCTTTAAAAGACAATATGTGAACTGATATTGAATTAGATATAGATTCTTCTATGAAAGATTTTACTACTCCAGAATTTACTATTCCAGCAGCAGAAGTACGAGAAGTGCCACAAGTAACAACTACTACTGAAACTACTAGTACATGAGTAACTTGAACTTGAGATACAATAGAAGAAGTAGCTACTGAAGTGAAAGAAACTCCAGATACTTGAGCTGAAACTCTTGTAATTATGATATTAGCTGTAATACTTTGAGTTTGAGTTTTTTATGCTAGAAATAGAAAAAAAGCTTAATAATTATAACAAAAAATAAGACCAAATTTGGTCTTATTTTTGTTTATATAACTTATAAATTTTTCTAAATTATAATCTATTTTTGTAGTGTCATAATGATATTTTTTGATTTTTCAAGAAAAATCAGTGTTTACAAATTCATTTTTATTAAATATATATTTATTAAAAAATAGATATTTTTCTTTTAATTTTTTATCTTTTTGAGCTTTAATTAAAAAATCTTTATTATGAAGTATATAATATGTAAAACTTTCTGCAAAATCTTCATATTTATTTGTCATAGCATATCAAGAAATAAAGGATTTATTTGTGTTATCTTTTTTTAATATTTTTGTATCATCCCAAGAAATATTATAAAACAAATTACTTTTATCTATTCATAATAAATTTTTATTTAAAAATTCTATATCTACATAGTGTCATAATTCATGTATAAATACTCGCAAAAATTCTTTTTCTTTTATAAATGATTTAAATATATTTATTTTATTTTTATAAAAATTTCATCTAATATTTGTTTTTTCATCTTTTAAAGTTAGAGAAGTGTTTATATCTAAATTTTCAAATTTTTTTGAATCAAGTATGTTGTATATATGATTTATTTTATTTGTATTTCATATATTGTAAGCTAATTTTTCTGACTCAAATATAATTTCTATATATTTATTTTTTATAATATCTTCTTTTAATTCATTTTTATTTAAAAAATCTTTTTTTTCATAATCTTTATCTACAGATATTATTTCAATATTTTTATTTACATCATTTTTTAAACTTACTTCTTTTATATTATTATGTACATAATTTATATCACTAAAATTTTGCATTTCTTTTGAGTAAAGATTATAATCTTCTTCTTTATTTCATCATAATATATAAAAAATAGTAAATCGTAGTAGAAAAGTTGTAATAAAAATTAAAAAATCTTTTATTTTCATGCTAATCAAAATATAACAGTTATAATAAGTGCAATTATTCAAGAAGCAGATATCATAAGTAAAGTTCATATAATAACCCATTTTATAAGTCATTTTGCTTTGTTTACTTTTTCATCTTCTCATCAAGCTAATTGAAGTAATATTCAAGCATATACTAAACTTAATATAGCTAGAACAAGTATTATAGTAGATATATTTTTAAGCCATTCAAGTATGAGTGTTTTTAGTCATGATTGTCAAGAATTTTCATCTATATTAAAATCATTTGAAGTTGTTCATACCAATGTTTTCGCTTTACATCAAGTTATCATAGTTTTTATATCTCATCATTCACTATATTTACAATCTTGAGCAAAAGAAATATTTAAACTAGATATAGAAAAAAATAAAGCAATTATAAGTAATATTTTTTTTATCATATTAAAATTTATAAGTAGTAATTATTTTTACTAAAGCATAAGCTAGAGGAATAATAGCAAGTCACACAATAGCATAGACAAAAGCAACTAAAGTGTTTTTCATTTCTTCAGGGTTTCATCTAGCAGTTATAAGTTTGAATCAAAAGTATAAAAATACTCCTACTACAATTATCCAAAGTATAGTAAAAATAAAATCTTTTATAAATATAAGTATATTGTTTATAGCTCAAGTTCAAGAATTTGTATTTACTCATATTTGATTATTGGTTGTGGGAAGCATAGAGTCTTTTAGTCATCATGCTAGAGATGAATTTATTTGAGTTATAAATATTATTAAGATAAGAAAAATTTTCATAATTTTTAATTAATATTAAATTTTGTTAACATGTTTATTATAAAATATGCAGATGTAGAAACTAAAACTCACACTAAAGACCATATAATCATTCTTTTAGCTTTTGATGTTTTTTCTTCCTCTCACATAGATACAAGGTAATATATTCATGAAATAATTAGAGCAATAACTGCAATAACGGCTATATATTTTATCATTTCTGCTATAGTATTATCTAAAAAATCAAAAAATCATTTATTATCTATTCTATCGGTAGATGTTTTATCATATACTTCACTTTGACATCATGGAAGTCAACTACATACTACTTTTGGAGATGTTGTCATAGCTAGAGATATTTTTGTTTGTAAAATAATGATTAAAAATAATATATATTTCATAATTTTTATTTAGAATATAATATGTATCAAATAATATTAACTAGATAATACGCACTCAATGCTACAATTAAAGATACTATTCATCAAGTAAAAATACTTTTTCACTTACTTAAATACTCATCTTCTCAATGATGAAGTATCATATATCAAGCTCATATTATCATAATAAATAAAGAAGCTATTCATAGTAAAATCATAGCTTTTTGCATAAAAGTTCATAGAGTATTATTTATAGTATCTTTAGAATTTCATTGTTTTAAATTTTGTCATCAAGGAGAGAAATTTCAAGTATCTATCATGAAACTAGATTTTGTCATATCTGTTTCTGCATTATGGGTTTTAGGAGGAGTATAATTACTATCTTGATTGTTTCACCATTGGTCATTTAATATTTTTTCTTGTTCTGTTAATGCTAAAGCTTGGTTTCAAATAAAAAATGAAAAAATTAGTAAAAGTCATATAATTAATTGTTTTATCATATTAAATAAATTATTTAAATATTTACTTTATAATAACAAAAAAAAAGATTTTTTCAAATTTTATTTCTTTACAAATCAAAAATAATTGTTAAATTGAAAATAATTATTTTTTAAAAATAAAATATGAAAATAGCCATACTTCATGATTTATTAGTTAAACTTGGTTGAGCTGAAAAAGTGCTTGAAAAAATAATGGAGTTTTATCTAGATCGACATTTATATACTCTTATTTATGATGAAAGTAAAGTTTGAAAAGTATTTCCAAAAAATAGAGTAACACAAGTATATAGTAAAACTCAAAAGATTTATGATATTCTTAAAAATCAGAGATTATGTTTGCCTTATATGCAAAAATGAGTTGAAAGTTTTGATTTGAGTAGCTATGATTTAGTTATAGCCTTAAACTCTGCTTTTGTTCATTGAGCTATAACTAAACCTGAAACTAGATTTGTTGTTTATTATCATACACCTGCAAGATATATGTGGGATCGGACTAATGAGTATAAAAAAGAGATTTGATTTGATAAATGAATAAAAAAAATAATTATAAATTATTTTTTACATAAATTAAGAATATGGGATTATATAGCTTCTAAAAGACATGATTTAACACTTTGTAATTCACATAATGTTTCTTTAAGACTTAAAAAATATTATTGACTTAATGCAAAAGTATTGTATCCGAATGTATGAGTTGATAAATTTATAAAAAAAATTAGCTTACCAATTTCTTTGCCATTTCAAAAATATTACTTAATAGTTTCTGCCTTGACAGAATTTAAAAAAGTTGATTTAGCTATTAAAGAATTTAATAAATTAAAAGATCATAATTTAGTTATTATTTGAACTTGAAAATTTGAAGAAAGTTTAAAAAAAATGGCTTGAAAAAATATTTGTTTTTTATGATCAAAATATTGAGATGAGTTAGTTTATTTTATGCAAAATGCTTCATGACTTATTTTTCCTTGAGAAGAGGATTTTTGAATAGTTCCTATAGAGGCAAATGCAGCTTGAATACCAGTTTTTGCTTATTATGCTTGAGGTCTTAGAGAAACTATGATACCTTGAATAACTTGAGATTTTTTTTATGATAAATCTTGAGAAGATTTTTTTATAAATTTTTTAAAATTTGATTCTATGGTTGTTGCTTGAAAATATAAAAAAGAAGATTTGGAAAAAAATGCTTTAAAATATAGTGATTTAGAATTTGAAAGACAATTTAAAAATATAATATTAAATTTAAATTAGTATGAAAATTATTTTGATTTTGATTTTATTTATACTTCCTTTTCATGCTTTTTTGGTAACTTATTTAAAATGTTCTTTATGAATAAATACTGATTTTTTGAGGTTTTGGAAAGAAATAATAGTAGTTTTACTTCTTTTTTGAACTTTGATTGAAGTTTTTTTGATAAAAAAAAATACATTAAAAATTTTTCATAAAAATTATTTGTTGTTATTTGTTTTGTGATATGCTTTAGTTTCTTTGGTATATGTTTTTTATCCAAAATGAATTAGTGTATCTTCAGTTTTGGCTATTAAATATGATTTATTTTTTTTATTTTGTTTGATAGTTTGATTGTATTTATCTTTTTTTATAGATAAATTAGAAACTATTATAAAAACTTTATTTTTTTCTTGAATAACAATTTTAATTATATTTTTCAGTGTTTATTTATTTTGAGATATAAAAAGTTTTTCTTCAAATTTATGATATTCTCAAGAAGTTTCTACTTATAAGGCAAATTCATGTATAGCTTTTTCTCAAAATATTACTTGATGAATACACAGATTTCAGTGAAGTTTTTGAGATCCTATAAGAATGTGAGTTTATTTTGTTATGGTTTTTTTCTTAAGTTTAGGGGTGTTTTTGGATAAGTATATTTCAAAAAGAAATATAATAATTTTTTTAATAGTTTCATTTTTCATAATAATGGGAATATATTTTTCTTATACAAAAACTACTTTGATTTGACTTTTATTTTGATGATTACTATTTGTTTTTTATGTTTTAAAATATAGATTTAATTTAGTTATTTCAAAAAAGATATATTTATTATCATTTTTAGGTTTATTAGTATTTTTATCTAGTTTTGTTTTTTTAAAAAAAGAATATTTTTTACATACTTGAAGTTTGTGAGAAAGAAGTCAAAATCTTATCATAACATATAATATGTTAAAAGATAATATGTTTTGATATGGTATGTGAATTTCTTGACCTGCAAGTCAATTATGAACTAGTGAAAATGAAAAATTATCTTCTTGAGTTAAGAAATTTTTACCAGAAAATTGGTATTTGCAAGTATTTTTAGAAGTGTGAATAGTTTGATTTTTGTTATTTATGAGTATAATTTTTTACTTAATTTTTAGGCTTTATATTATTATGAATGATAAAAAAGATTATATTTCTATATCAATTTTTGTAACATTTTTAACAATACTTTTGATGTGAAATTTAACTCATATTTTTGAAGAACGAGCAACTAGCTATATACTTTTCTTAATAATAGGTATTTATATACAAAAAAATTGATTTTTTAGGTAAATAATTTTTGACATTTATAAAAATAAAGTATACTAATAAAGTATACAAATAATACTTAATTTGTTTTGATGAATAAAATTGTTAAATGGGATGATGATAAAAATGAACTTATAAAAAAAATTAGATGAGTTTGTTTTGAAGATGTTTTATTGTCTGAAATTATTGATATTTTGGAACATCCTAATAAAGAAAAATATCCTAATCAAAAAATATTTTTAGTAAAAATTTGATGATATCCTTATATTTGTCCTTATGTTGAAAATGATGATTTTATAATTTTTAAAAACATTATTTCCTGATAGAAGATATAAACATAAAGTATAATTTATTTTTTAAAATATAATATATGAAAAAAAAATTTTTTATAGATGATGAAGAAAAAGAAATTATAGAGTCTTTTGAAAAATGAGAATTTAAAACAGTTAATAATCTTGAGGAAAATAAAAAGATTATAAAACAAATATTTAAAAATAATATTTCTAAAAGAAAATCTATAAATATTAGATTACTTGAATCTGATATTCAAAAAATTAAAGTAAAAGCTATAGAAGAATGATTACCTTATCAAACACTTATATCTCAAGTTTTGCATAAATTTAGTAATTGAAAAGTAATATTCAAATAATTTATTTTTAATAAAATAATATGATACAAAATTTAGAAAACATTAAAAAATATTTTTTAGAGGAACTTGTTAAAATAACAAATTTTGAAGATTTAAAAAAATTATCAGATGATATTTTAGGTAAAAAATGAAAGTTAAATGAAATACTTAAAAATCTAAAAGATCTTAGTATAGAAGAAAAAAAAGAATTTTGATTAGAATCAAATAATTTAAAATCTTTTGTATTAGAAGAAATAAATCAAAAAAAAATTGAGTTAGAGCAAATTCATTTTGATAAAATTAATTTATCAGAAGAAATAGATGTAAGTATAGAATTTAATAATAATAAATTATGACATATTCATCCTATAAGTCATACTTCTAAAATACTTGAAGATATTTTTATATCATTATGATTTAAAATACAAGACTGACCACAAGTTGAAATAGAAGAATATAATTTTGATAAATTAAATATTCCAGATAATCATCCAGCTCGTGATGTATGGGATACTTTTTGGATAGATGATGAGATAAATAATTCAAGAGATTCTTGACAAAAATATCTACTTAGAACTCATACTTCACCTGTTCAAATAAGAACAATGCTAACTTGAGAATTGCCTATAAAAATAATAGTCCCTTGAAGAGTTTTTAGATATGAGCAAGAAGACGCAAGACATACTTCAAATTTTTATCAATTAGAATGACTTGTTGTTTGAGAAAAAGTAAGTTTTTGAGATTTGAAATGGACTTTGGAAACAGTTATGAAAAAACTACTTTGAGAAAAAACAACACTAAGATTTAGACCAAGTATTTTCCCATTTACTGAGCCTAGCGCAGAAGTAGATGTGAGTTGTCAATTGTGTAATTGAAAATGATGTAGAATGTGTTCCTGATCTTGATGGGTAGAGCTTTTATGAGCTTGAATGGTTCATCCAAAAGTTTTGCAAGATTGTTGAATAGATCCAAATAAATATTCATGATTTGCTTTTTGAATGTGAATAGATAGAATTGCTTCTCAAAGATTTACAGTTTCAAGTAGTAGAATGTTTTATCAAAATAAACTTAAGTTAAATGAGCAGTTTTAAAGATAGAAGATAAAATAATTATATATGCAACAATTTATAAAAAAATCATTTCTTAATTCACAAAATATTTTATTTAAGTATTTAACCATAAAAGATTATTCAGATTTTATACTTTTTTGAAAAGATACTGAAATAGATAAATATAATAAAATATTTTTAGAAAATAATAAAAAAACAAAAAAACTAGAATGTATAAGCGCTCTAGTTGATTTTTTGTATAATAAAAATTTGATAGTTTTATCTAATATAGACTTGTTAAATTATAAAATACCAAATTCTTATCAGTTAGAGAATTATTTATCTATTAAAATAGAAAAAAATCAGTTTTTTGATGAAAAAGAATTTTTTAAAAAATTAAATGATTTTTGATATACATATAGTGATTTTTTAAATGACAATAGTTTTAAAAAAAATTGAGATACTCTTATTTTTAATTTCTGATGAAAAGAAGTAATAATAAGTTTATGGTGAGATATAGTAGAAAGTATTCTTATAAATAATTTAGAAGTAGATAAATATTATATTTGAAAAATACAAAAAATAGATTCTTTTGAACTATCAGATAAAATAAATTTAGAATTTATAAATATGTTTTCTAATTCAAACATTGTTTTAGATAATATAGATATTTATGATAGTTATGATTATTTTATAAATTTTTGAAATGTTATTTCATTTGATTTAATTAAAAAAAATACTCAACAAATAAACAATAATATAAAAGATGTAGTTTTAAAAGACTTACAAGATTTTTTAAATATTTTAAAATCAAAAAAAAATATAAATATTTTTACTAAAAACGAAAAAACAATAACTAATTTCTTAGAGTATAATAATTTAGATTTTATAAATGTAAAAAAAACTAATCTAAATTTTTTTAAATCTTTTTTATTAGAGCAAGATTTATATATTTGTGATGATAATATTTCTCGTATTTTTGTGAAGAAAAGATTAAAAAAATCTACACGAAATGATTTAGATTTACTTTTGCAAATGAAACCATGAGATTATATAGTCCATATAGAACATTGAATTTGAATTTTTCATCAAATTTTAGAAAAACAAGTTTGAGATATAAAAAAAGAATATGTAGAAATTCATTATGAAAAATGAGATAAACTTTTTGTTCCAATAACAGAAATAAAAAGATTATCAAAATATTTATGACAAGAAAAACCTAAATTAACATCTCTAGGTACAAAAACCTGGTCAGAAAAACTTAAAAAAACTCAAGAAGAAATAGAAATAATAGCTCAAGATTTAGTTAAAATATATGCTATTAGACAAATGCAAGTTTGATATAGTTTTGAGTTTTTTGAAGAAAAAATGATAAAATTTGCAAATAGTTTTGAATATGAATACACTCCAGATCAGATAAATGCTATAAATGAAATAATTTCAGATATGTCAAATATAAAACCTATGGAGAGGTTGTTAGTTTGAGATGTATGATTTGGTAAAACAGAGGTTGCTTTTAATCGAATATATAATGCTTTTTTAAATAAAAAACAATCAATACTTATTTCTCCACTTGTAGTTTTATCTTATGAACATTATTATAAAGCTATAAAAAGATTTGCAGATTTTTGATTAAGAATATGAGTTCTAACTAGATTTGAAACACATACTCAAGCTAAAGATATTTTAAATAAATTAAAAAATCATGAAATAGATTTGATAATATGAACTCATAGATTGTTGTCTGAAAATATTGTTTTTAAAGATTTAGGTCTTTTGGTTATAGATGAAGAGCATAAGTTTTGAGTTAAAGAAAAAGAAAAAATAAAATCATTTAAAAATCATATAGATATACTTACTATGTCGGCAACTCCTATTCCTCGTAGTTTAAATATGGTTTTAAATTGAATAAGAGATATATCTATTTTATCTCATCCTCCAACAAATAGGAAATGAGTTGAAACTTATGTTTCATCTTTTGATGATAATGTTATTTTATCAGCTTGAAATAGAGAGTTTCAAAGATGAGGTCAATTATTTTTTATACATAATTCAGTTTCAACTATTGAAAATATGTGAAATTATTTGCAAAAAATATGGCCAGATAAAAAAATAATTATAACTCACGGACAATTGTATTGAAATGAGTTAGAAGATAGAATATTGGCTTTTAAAAATAAAAAATATGATATACTTCTTTCAAGTACTGTTATAGAAAATTGAATAGATTTTTCAAATGTTAATACAATAATTATAAATGATGCTTATAAATTTTGATTAAGTCAGATTCATCAGCTTAGATGAAGAGTTTGAAGAAAAGATTTATTAGGGTATTGTTATTTACTTTATAAAAAAGAAAAATTATCTCCAGACCGAGCTAAAAGACTATCAACAATAGTTGAATATTCTCATTTATGAGCTTGATTTGAGCTTGCTATAAAAGATTTAGAAATCAGATGAGGAGGAGATATTTTGTGAATAAATCAATCATGACTTACTTCTCGAGTTTGAATAAATACATATTTAAAAATGTTAGAAGAAAAAGTAGAATCTCTAAAGTTAGAACAAAATATATCTTGAGAAAATACTAAAAAAATAAAAATAGATTGTAGTATAGATTTACATATAGAAGCATATTTAAGAGATGATTTTTTTAGTAGTGATATAGATAAAATAAATTTTTATAAAGAGCTAGAATTTATAGATTCTTTAGAAGATTTAGAAAATATACTAACAGATTTTTCTTCTTTAAATACTATTTGAAAAAGTGAAGAAAATTTATTTAAAATACTAAAAATTCGTGTAATTTGTCAG
>CAZIGU010000017.1:0-13889 GCA_964538545.1 uncultured Candidatus Peribacteria bacterium | reverse complement strand
CCTAGCATTAGACATTTGATAAACCAATGCTCTATGAATCAATCATTCATTAACTTCAACTCAAAAAACTGAATCATTTAATGATATTGTTCCAATTTCTTTTCAGTCTTGGTTTAATAATCTAGTTTCCATTTAAAAATAAATTATAGTTTAAAATTTTATAGAAATCAAAGAATTTCTAGCTCATGGAATAGGTCATTTTAAACCTACTACAGATAAATCTTTGTTTGTTAATTCTACACTAACTCATTTCAGAGTAACTTTATCATTTCACATATGTCAGTGCATTTTTTTACCTTTATGAGTTCTTCTTGGTTTTCTATTACCAATAGATCATAATGCTCTATGAAATTTAGAACCATGAGTTGCTCGTCATCAAGCAAAGTTATGTCTTTTCATAGCTCAAGTAAATCATTTTCATTTAGAATATCAAGTTATATCAACAGAAACAACTCATTCTAAAGAATCTATAGTAAGATTATCTCAAACATTATATTTAGAAACTTCATCATCTTTTAATAAAATTTCTTTTATTCTAGAGAAATCATTAAAACTTAATGTTTTTTTACCTTCTCTTAGATTTCATTCCTTACCTTCTCTTAAAACTCAGATAACAAGTGAGTTATACCCATCTGTTTCTACAGTTTTAATTGCAACTACTTTTAAAGTAGGAATTTTAATCAAAGTAACTGGTACAAAACCATTTTCTTTAACAATTCTTGTCATCTCTAGCTTCGTAGCCAATAATCAAGCCATGTTAAAAAAATTAAAATATAAAAGTTAGAGGTTAAACCAATATATATAAATATATCGTTTAACTTAACCTCACAAAAAACTTCTCATATATAAAGCAGTAATTTGCCTTATAATATAAATAGCTACAAGATTTTATAAAAAAAAGTTAATTTGTCAAAAAAAAATATTATTTTATATATAAATAATAAAAAAATGGTTTTTATAACCATTTTTTATTTTACACTAACATATATATCTCTATACACTCTTCAATCAAATCTTACTCTTCTCTTTTCAGAAAAAGAAACAATTCAATCTTTTGAAGCATATAAAGTGAAATCAACACCTTGAGAAACTCATTCTCAAGCCCAGAATTTATTTCATTTTTGTCTTACTATGATATTTCAAGTTCTTACTTCTAATCAACCAAAAACTTTAACTCATAGTCTTTTAGCCTGGGAATCACGACCATTATTCGTAGATCATTGAGCCTTCTTGTGAGCCATATTTTAAAAGTTAAATACTAAATTTTTTAATTGTTTGCAAATCTAGCAAAAGCTTTATTAGCTTCAGCCATTTTATAAACATCTAATTTCTTTTTAAATGCATTTCAAGTTTCATTATTTGCATCTATAATTTCTGCAGCTAATGCTCTAGCAAAATTTACTCATTTTTTACTTCTAGCTGAATCCAAAATCCATCTTGCAGCTAAAAAAAGTTGTCTTTTTGATTTTACTTCTTGTGGAACTTGATATATAGATCCTCAAACTCTTTTAGGTCTAACTTCTATTTTTGGCATTATATTTTCTAATGCTTTAGAAAAAACTTCTTCTGGTTTTTTATGACCTTTTGCTTTAATTTCTTCAAAAGTTTCATTTAGTAATTTTAAAGCAAGGCTTTTTTTACCATCTTTCATAACATAGTTAATAAACTTATCAACTAATGCATCTTTTCAAAGTATAATACTCATAATTTTTTATTAATAAAGTAAATATTTTTCACCTATAAATATAGATTACTCTTTACAAAACATTTTATTTTTTTGCTTTAGGTTTTTTTGCACCATAAAGACTTCTTCATTGTTTTCTATCTTTTACTCATTCAGTATCAAGTAGTCATCTAACTATATGATATCTTACTCATGGTAAATCTTTCACTCTTCAACCTCTTATAGCTACTACAGAGTGTTCTTGAAGATTGTGTCATTCTCAACCAATATATGCATTTACTTCATAACCATTAGTTAATCTAACTTTAGCTATTTTTCTAAGAGCTGAGTTTGGTTTTTTAGGAGTAGCAGTAGTTACTTTTACACATACTCATCTTTTTTGAGGACATCCTCATGGTAATTCAGTTTGTTTATTACCTTTAATAGAATTTCTAATTACTTGTAAAGCAGGTGATTTAGATTTCCTTACTTTATCTTTTCTATTTTTCTTTACTAATTGATTTATAGTAGTCATTTTTTAGTAATTAATAATAAAGATTCTAAGAAAAAAACTATCTTTTTGACCAAGATGGAGATTTTCTTGCTTTTTTCTTTCCTGGTTTTTTTCTTTCTACTTTTCTAGCATCACGAGTTAAAAGACCGTCTTGTTTTAATAGAGTTTTATAAGATTCATCTTTTGAAACTAAGGCTCTAGATAATCAGTGGCTTATTGCTTCTGCTTGAGCAGATATTCAAGAACCAGATATTTTTACTTCAAAAAACATTTTATCTTTCAATCAAGTTATTTTTAACGGAGTAAAAACTTTATCAAAAAGATCTTGTCTTGTTATGTATTCAGAAACATCTCTACCATTTATAGTATTTTTTCAACTACCTTCAAATAGTCTAACTTGAGCTGAAGCTGTTTTTCTTCTTCAGATAGCATAAATATATTTATTCATAATCAATATTTCTAAATTATAAAGTTATTTGTTCTAATTGTTGAGTAAAATTATGTTCTTGTCAAACAATAAGTTTTAATCTAGACATCATATTTTTTCTCAATTTATTTTTTGGTAGCATTCAACTTATAGATCTTCTTAAAATTTCAGTTGGTTTTTTAACTAACAATTTTTCAAAAGAAGATTGTTTTATTCATCATAAGTATCCAGTGTGAGAATAATACATTTTATCTGAAGTTTTATTTCATGTAACTGTTACTTTTTCAGAATTGATTACTACAACATAATCTCAATTATCAACATGAGGAGCATAAGAAACTTTATTTTTTCATTTTAAAATAATAGCTATCACAGTAGAAAGTCTTCAAAGATTTTTTCAAGAAGCATCTACTAAATACCATTTTCTTTCCTCATTTTTTAATTGTTTAGGCATTAGTGTTTTCATAAATTCTTTTTTTTAAGTAATAACTAAAGTATTTCTAATAATACTAATTTAGCATTATCTCCATCTCTATATTTGATAGGAGTAACTCTTGTAAATCAAGAAGTTTTATTATCTTTAAATTTTGGAGCAACATTTTTAAACAATTCTAAAGAAGATTCTTTAGTAAAAAGATATTGCATAACATATCTAATTGCATTTAATTCATCTTTTGAATTTACAACATTTATAAGTCTATCAACCATAGGAACTATAGCAGCAGCTTTTTTAGCAGTAGTTTTTATAGATTTGTGTAAAAACAAATTTGTTAAAAGATTTCTCTCCATAGCTTTCCTATGTTGGAATGTTTTTCAGTTAAACTTTAAGTTTTTCCTTACTCTATGTCTCATAATAATAAATAATTAACAATGTAATAATTAAGTTTTTTAATATCTTAATTTTTTATTAGTCATCTCAAAGAAGTTTCAATCATCTTTCTCATAAAGAATCTCTTATTTCTGTCATAGCTTTTTTTCAGAATCATTTTATAGAAGATAATTTAGTTTCTGTACATTTAACAAGTTGTTCGATAGAAAGAATATTTCAATTTATCAAAGCATTTAAAGTTCTTGGAGAAAGTCACATAATTTCTATAGGAGTATATGTTTCTTTTTCTAATTCCTCTTTTACTTCTTCTTTTTCTTTTATTAAAAGATCTTTTACTGAAGATATAAAATTTCATTCCACTTGTAAAGATTCTTCATTAAAAATTGAAAAATATGAATTTAACATATTTGAAGAAAATTTCAATGCATCAACAGGAGTTATAACTCAATTAGTTTCTATAGATATATCTAAAGAATCTAAATTTGTAATATCTCAAAATCTAACATCATTAACTTCATATTTTACATTTATAACTGGAGAAAAATTTGCATCTATAAGTAAAACAGAAACATCTTCTTCTCTTTTTTTAAGATCTTCAATACTAATATATCAAACTGATTTCTCTATTCTAATATCAATATTTAATTCCATTCCATCTCTATCTATTTCAGTTATATATAGATCTGGGTTAAGTATTTCAATTCATCAAGATAAAGATATATCTGATGCTTTAACTACTCAAGATTTATTTTTTTTCAATTTAATCCACTCAATATCTATAGTACTTTTAGATATAACTAAATTTTTTAAATTTAACATTATATCTAAAATAGTATCTTTTACTCAAGGTAACGTATGATACTCATGAGAAACTCAAGAAACTTTTATTCAAGTAACTCTAGCTCAAGGTATAGACGATAACAGAACTCTTCTCAATGAATTTCCTAAAGTTATTCAATAACCTCTAGGTAATGCTCATATAGAAAATTTTGACATATTTGAACCAATATCTTCTTGAGATATTTTTGGAACTCAAATAGTATTATGTATAATATGCATCTTATAAAAATTATGAAATAATAGGTTAAAAATATTATTTAGAATAAAATTCTATAATTTTTTGTATATCTATTATTTGGTCAAAATCATCATTTTGAGGTAATCGAGTAACTGTTATTTTTAAAGATTTTGGATCAACTTCAATCCATTTAGTTTTTGTAACAGAACCTTTATTTTCTTTAGAAAATTCTTCCATTTCTTCAATAAGAGATTTATATAAAGGACTTTCTTTCATTTTTGGTCTTAATTCTATAACATCTCAAACTTTTAATGATATAGAAGGAACATCAACTTTTACTCAATTTAATGTAAAATGTGCATGACTTACAAATTGTCTTGATTGCATTCTAGTTCTAGCAAAATTAGATCTATATACAACATTATCCAATCTAAGCTCTATCATTCTTAACATCTTTTCTCAAGTAGTTCATTGTGCTTTTGATTTAACAGCTTTAGCATAGTATGCAGAAAATTGTTTTTCTGATATACCAAACATTCTTTTTGCAGATTGTTTTTTTCTTAATTGCTCACCATATTCTGTTTTTTTTCTAGATTTTAGAGGAGCTCTATTAGATTGAGATAAATCATATTTTTCAGTACCAAATAGATTTATTCACTCTCTTCTACATAGTTTAGTCTTAGGTCAAGTATAGCGCATAAATAAAAAATTAATAATTAACAACTTAATTTGTAATATATTACAAATTACTATAAACTTCTAGTTTTTGGTTTTCTACATCCATTGTGAGGAACTGGAGTTATATCATATATAGCTCTAAGTTCTAATCAACCTGATATAAGTCATCTTATAGCTTGTTCTCTTCAAACTCAGATTCATTTTACATATACATCTACAACTTCTAAATTGTGTAAAGTTTTTGCTTTACTAGAAGCTTGTTCAACTGCCATTTGAGCAGCATACGGAGTAGCTTCTCTAGCTCATTTAAATCAAGCACTTCATCAAGAAGCCCAAGTTAAAACACTACCTTTTTCATCAGTAATAGATACTATCGTATTATTAAAAGAAGCCATTATATGAGCTTGACCGATAGTAACAATTCTTTTAGTCTTTTTAGAAGACTTTTTTACAGTCTTAACCATAAATATAATAATTAATAATTAACAACTAAGTAATTTTTAAAGAAATATTCTTTATTATTTTTTCTTGTTAGCAATAGCAACAGATTTTCATTTTCTTGTTCTAGCATTTGTCTTAGTACTTTGACCTCTAACTGGAAGTCTCTTTTTATGTCTTTGACCTCTATAACAATTTATTTCTTGCAATCTTTTTATATTAGATGCAACCAATCTTCTTAGATCTCATTCAACAAGAGTAGTTTCTTTAATTTCATTTCTTATTTGATCTAATTCATCTTCTGATAGAGTTTCTATTTTTCTAGTTTTCTCTATTCAAACCTTATTTAAAATAACATTAGCCATTGGTCTTCATACACCATATATATAAGTTAATGCTATTTCTACATGTTTACCCTTTGGTAAATTAACTCAAGCAATTCTTGCCATAAAAATACAATAATTAACAAATAATTATAATTTTAACATAAAAACAAGATTATCCTTGTCTTTGTTTATGTTTAGGATTTTCACAAATTACACGTAAAACCCCTTTTCTTCTTATAACCTTACATTTATCACAAATTTTTTTTACAGAAGCTGAAACTTTCATATAAATAAAAAATTAAAAAATATTATTTTTTTCTAAAAACAATCCTTCATTTACTAAGGTCATATGGACTTATTTCAAGTAAAACTTTATCTCATTCAATAAGTTTTATAAAGTTGATTCTCATTTTTCAACTTAAATATCACTTGATAATTTCTCATCAAAACTCTTCTGGTAGTTGAACATCAAACACCAGATTAGGGAGTGATTTAACAATAGTTCACTCAACCTCTATTTTTTCTTCCCTTTTAGACATAATAAATCTAAGATTTTTTTAAATAATAGCCGATGAATTTTATATAAAAAAAAACAAAAAGCAAAAGTTTTTTTAAAAATCTTGTTTTTTGTTTTTATAAACTGTTTTTTTACTTAATAATTTCTCAAGGATTTGTTAATTTATTTGTATATATAATTCTTCAAGGCATGGTTGAAGAATTTATTCAAGTTTTTACATTATCTCAAATAATACATCAAAATTTTTTTAATTTAGTATCTATTAAATCATTTTTTATTTTTACTTTTATATTTTCTTTGTCATGTCTTAGATTGGCTCGAATAAATCATCAAGCAATATTTATATTATTTCATAAAACACTATCTCATATATAACAAAGATGTGAAACATGTGTATTTTCTCATATATATGAATTTTTTATTTCACAAGCATTTCATACTTTAGAATTATTTAAAACTGTTGTATTTCATCTTATATATGCATTTGGTCAAATTATTACATTTTCTCATAGAAAAACATTTCATTCTATATAAGTTCATGATTTAATAATTGAATTTTTTCATAAAAATATTTTTCACTTTATAGTTACATTTTGCTCTATTTCTCAATAAATAATATTTTCATTTAATTTTTCTAAAAATATCTCGCTTGCTTTTAATATATCCCAGGGGTATCAAACATCTATAAAATTTGATTTTGTAGAAATCAATTTAAAATTATTATTACTTATAAATTCTTTTATTGAATCTGTTATTTCATATTCTCATCTTGATGATAATCAAATATTTTTTGAAATATTTATTATATTATTACTAAATTTATATACTCACACATTTGCTAAATCTCATATAAATTCTTTAGGTTTTTCTAAAATATCAACTGCATTTCAATTTATATCTTGCTTAAAAATTCAATATTTTTCTGGATCAGAAACTTTTTGAACCAAAGCTCAATATCAATCTAGTTTTAGTATACTTAGAAGATCTTCTTTAAAAAATATAGAATCTCAATTCATAATAATTACATCTTCATCTATTCAAGATATTCATCTAATAGCTCGTGCTGTTCATTTATCATCATTTTGAATAATATATGTTATTTTAGTATTTTTATAATTATCTCAAAAATAAGAGGTTATTATATCTTTTTTATATTTAATTATAATAATAATTTCAGAAACAAGATTATAAATAGATTCTATATTATGTTCTAATATAGGTTTTCAAAAAATCTTTATCATGGGTTTAGGGGTAGTATCTGTTATAGGTCTAAGTCTAGAACCTTCTCATGCTCGAAGTATAATTGCTTTCATATAAAAGTCTTATTAAATATTTTTTAAATAATTATATTACAAATAAACAAAAATCAAACTTTTTCTTGATTATACTTTATTTTTGTATATAAATAGATAAATATTATTTTTTAATATAAAAATTTTATGAATCAAAATAATGAAGATAATTCTTTAGAAAAAAATGATTTAGAGCCTAATAAAAATATAGTTTATGCTTGAGATATTGATAGGAATATAAATGATGAAATGGAGGCTTGTTATTTAGATTATGCTATGAGTGTAATAGTTTCTAGAGCATTACCAGATGTAAGAGATTGATTAAAACCAGTTCATAGAAGAATACTTTTTTCTATGCATGAATTATGATTAAGATCTAGTGCTAAATTTAGAAAATCAGCAACTGTAGTATGAGATGTATTATGAAAATACCATCCTCACTGAGATAGTTCTGTTTATGAAGCAATGGTTCGTTTAGCTCAAGACTTTTCTCTTCGTTATCCATTAGTTCATGGTCAATGAAATTTTTGATCTATGGACTGAGATAATGCAGCAGCAATGAGATATACTGAAGCTAAAATGTCAAAAATAAATGAATTTATGTTATCAGATATAGAAAAAGAAACTGTAAGATTTAGAGATAATTATGATACAACAAGACAAGAGCCTTCAGTATTACCTACTCGTATACCTAACTTACTTATGAACTGAGTTATGTGAATAGCTGTATGAATGGCTACAAACATACCTCCTCATAATTTGAAAGAACTTTGTGAGTGAATAGATTTTCTTTTGCAAAAAGAAAATCTAGATGATGTAACTGTAGAAGATTTAATGGAATTTATAAAATGACCTGATTTTCCAACTTGATGAATAATTTATGATAAAGAAGCTATTTTAACTGCATATTCAACAGGTAGATGAAGTATTATTATAAGATGAGTAGCAAATATAGAAGAAAATAGCAAATGAAAAAAAATAATAAATATTTCAGAAGTTCCTTATGGTTTAAATAAAGCAAATTTTGTAGAAAAAATAGCAGAATTAGTAAAAGAAAAAAAGATAATATGAATAAGTGATATAAGAGATGAATCTAATAAAGATTGAATTAGAATAATTATAGAATTAAAAAAAGATGCTTTTCCTAAAAAAATACTTAATCAATTATACAAATTAACTCCTCTTCAAACAAGTTTTTGATACAACATGATTGCTCTTTGAGAATGATGAATGCAACCAAAATTGTATAATTTAAAAGAAATTTTAATAGAATTCATAAATCATAGAAAAGATGTTATAACTAAAAGAACTATATATGAACTTAAAATTGCTCGTGCAAGAGCTCATATTTTAGAATGATTAAAAAAAGCTTTAGATCATATAGATGAAATTATAGCAACTATTAGGTGATCTGAAACAAAAGATATAGCAAAAATTGAACTTATGAAAAATTTTAGTTTTTCAGAGCTACAAGCAGATGCTATACTTGAAATGAAATTACAAAGACTTGCTTGACTTGAAAGAAAAAAAATAGAAGATGAATTAAATGAAAAAATAATTCTTATAGATGACTTAGAAGATATTTTAAGTAAAAGAGAAAGAGTAATAGAAATAGTTAGAAATGAAACAAATGAAATAAAAAATATCTTTTGAGATGATAGAAGAACTTTAGTAAATAATTCAAAATTATGAGAATTTAATGCTCGTGATGTTATAGCAAATGAAGACGTCATAATAACTATATCAAAAAATGATTATATTAAAAGAATATTGTCTTCGAGTTTTAGAACTCAAAAAAGATGATGAGTATGAGTTACAACTGCAACAAAAGATGAAGATGAAATCAAATTAGTTCTTTCAACAAAAAATCATAGTGATTTACTTTTCTTTACTTCAAAATGAAGAGTTTTTACTCTACCTGCTTTTGAAATACCTGAGTCTCAAAGAACTGCAAAATGACAACCTATAATAAATTTAATATCTTTAGATAAATCAGAAACAATTGCTTCTGTACTTGATATAAGTCAAGAAAAAAATAAATACTTATTTTTTGTTACAAAAAACTGAACTGTAAAAAAATTATTATCAGATGAAGTTAAAAAAATAAGATCAAACTGACTAATAGTATTAAAGGTTAAAGAAGACGATTCTCTATTATGGGTAAAAACAACTTCTTGAAATGATTCTATTTTTATAGCAACTAAAGAGTGAAAAACTATTCAATTTAGTGAAGATGATGTTAGAGCTATGTGAAGACGAGCTTCATGAGTGAGGTGAATAAAATTAAAAGAAAATGATATGGTTGTAGAAGTTGCAATTGCAAAAGAAGATGACAAATATGTTTTTGTAGTTACAGAAAATGGTATGTGAAAAATAAGTGATATAGAAGAATATAGGAATCAAACTAGATGATGAAGCTGAGTAAAAGCTCTTAGTATAACTGCAAAAACATGAAAACTTGTATGAGCTATGATAATAAATGAAGAAATCAAAACAAATTGAGATGTATTACTTATGAGTAAGTCATGACAAACTATTAGATTAAATCTAAAATCAATAAAAATAACTTCAAGAGTTACTCAATGAGTTATATTAACTAAAATAAAATCTGAAGATGATATGATAGTTAGAGCAAATGTAATAATTTCTGAAAATGAAGAAATTCCTGAAAAAAATGATAATACTGAAAATGAATAATAGTAAAATTATAAATATTATAAAATACTACCAAATATGGTAGTATTTTATTTTTTCTTGACATAATAAAAATTATAAATAATATAGCACTTACATAAAATATGTGCTAATTTATAATTTAATTTTAAAAATATGTCTAACAAAAATTATGTTTTTGAAGCAGAAACAGAGAAAATATTAGAATTATTAACCCATTCTATTTACTCTAATAAAGATGTTTTTTTGAGAGAACTTATATCAAATTCTTCTGATGCAATAGATAAAGCAAGAATAAAATCATTAACTGATACTAATTACTTATGAGAAAATTCTAATTTTGAAATAAAAATAGAAATAAATAAAGAAGAAAAAACAATCTCTATATCAGATAATGGTATATGAATGTCAAAAGATGAACTTATTAAAAATCTATGAACAATAGCAAAATCTTGAACTAAAGATTTTATAGAGAAACTTAGGGAGTCTAAAACTGAAAACAATTTAATATGACAATTTTGAGTTTGATTTTATTCTGTTTTTATGGTTGCATCAAAAGTAGAGGTATACTCTAAACAAGAATGAGAAAAATGACATACATGGATATCAGAATGAAAAAAAGATTTTACAATAATAGAAAATGATAAAATTGATAGATGAACTCAAATAAAAATTTTTATAAAAGAAGAAGAAAAAGATTATCTAGAAGATTGGAAAATAAGAGAACTTATTAAAAAATATTCAAATTATGTTTGAGTTCCTATAATGATGCTAGAAATAGAAAATGAAGAAAATAAAAACAATAGAAAATTTGAACAAATAAATGAAACTAAAGCCATATGGAATAAAAATAAATCTGAATTAAAAGATGAAGATTATAATAAATTTTATTCTTCAATAAGCTATGATTTTGAATCTCCTTTGTGATATATACATTTAAATACTGAAGGAAATATAAGTTATAAATCAATATTGTTTATACCTAAAGAAAAAAATATGTTCAATAATTTTGATGATCCATCAAAAGAATATTGACCAAAATTGTTTGTACAAAATGTATTGATACTTGAAAATGCTAAAAACTTATTACCTGTATGGTTAAGATTTATTTCTTGAGTTGTTCAAACAAATGATATACCTCTAAATATATCAAGAGAAATGTTGCAATCAAATAATGTTTTAGAGAAAATTAAAAAATCGTTAACAAAAAAAATTTTAGAAAAACTTAAATTTGAATTAGAAAATTCTCCTGAAAATTATAATAAATTTTTACAAAATTATTCTAAAATATTAAAAGAATGAATTTATTATGATATAGAGTTTAAAGAAAATATAGCTTCTATATTAAAATACAAAACACTATTAAATAAAGAAGATATAACTTTGGATAAATATATAAAAAACATAAATCAAGAACAAAAAACTATATATTACATAACTGCAAAATCTATTGAAGAAGCTATTAGTAATCCTTACATAGATCAATTTAAAAATAAAAATATAGATGTTTTAATACTTACTGATAATATAGATGAGTGGATAGTTCAAAATCTAAAAGAGTATAAAGAAGTTAAATTAAAATCTATAACTGAAGAAAATCTTGAAATAGAAGAAAAAAATGAAGAAGAAAAACAAAAATTAGAAGAAGAAAAAAAAGAATTTAAAGATCTGTTTGAATTAACAAAAAATATTATATGAACTGATAGAATAGAAGAAGTTAGATTATCAACTAGATTGTGAGATAATCTACGAGCTTTATCAACAAAAGAATGACAAATAACACCTCAAATGGAAAAAATGCTAAAAGCTATGTGACAACAAGCTCCAGAAACTAAAAGAATTTTAGAAATAAATACTAAAAACCCTTTAGCAATAAAAATGATAGAGGAATTTAAAAAAGATGTAAAATCAGAAAAATTAAAAGATATGATATTATATGTTTATGAACAATCTATATTGTTAGAATGATGAGAATTAAAAGATTATAAATCATTTATAAATAGAGTAAATAAATTTGCTATAAACTATTAAAAATCAAAAAATGAATATAAATTATTCATTTTTTGATTTTTTTCATAAAAAATGATATAATAAAAAAAATATTTTATAATATATATTTTATGCAATATAAAATACCTGTTCAAATAGAAAATGAAGATCCTATTGTATTGTGATTAAGTATAAGACAATTAACAATAATTATGATATGATTTTGAATAGCATATTCAATTTTTAAATCTTTAGAACCAAATACTTGAGCTGAAATAGCTTTTATACCTAGTTTCTTAATAGGTTGAATTGCTGTTTTAATAGCTATATTTAAATATTCTGAAATGACATTTATACCATTTTTACTAGCATTTTTATGATACAATATAAAAATGAAAGAAAGAATTTGGAGAAATACTATAGATAGCTATAATGCTCTTGAAATATGAACAATAACAGTAGAAAATAAAAAAGATGAAAAGGTAATAGATTTAAATGATAAAAAATCAAAAATAAACTCTTTAGAAGATAACTTAAATAAAATATAATAATTTACATATGACAAAATCAGTAAAAACAACAAAAAAAACTCTACCAGATAATACAACTCAAAGATATCTTCCTTTTAGTCAAATAAGAGATAATGTGATGATAATGAAAGATAATTCTTCAAGAATAGTATTGAAATGTAGTACTATAAATTTTTTATTAAAAAGTATTGAAGAACAAGATGCAATTATAATGAGTTTTCAAAGATTTATAAATTCTATAAATTTTCCTATACAAATAATAGTAAGATCAAACAAATTAGATATAGAAGCTTATCTAAGTAAACTAGAAAAAATAGCTATAAATCAAAAAAATCCATTATTACAAAATCAAACTTATGAATATATAGAATATCTTAAAAAACTTATAGAAGTAGCTCAAATAATGAAAAAAGATTTTTATATAGTAATTCCCCATGATTATGAACAAAATAATTCTATAAGAGATTTAAGTTTCTTATGAAGAATTAAAAATTTTTGGACTTGAATAAATTGACAAGATGAAATTATTAAGATAAAAAATCAAATAAGAAATATAAATAAAACTAAAAAAGAATTATCTCAAAGAGTATGAATAGTAAAAACAAGTTTAGAATCTATATGAATAAAAGCAGTAGAATTGGATAAAAATGAATTAGTTAAACTACTAACAGATTATTATAATCCTACTATGGAATCATTTAATAGTATAAAAAATGATATAAATAATTATGATTTAATATAAAAAATATGTCTATAAAAATATATGTATTTATAATAATTTTATTATTACAAATAGAAAATAAAGTGTTTGCTTGAGATGCATGAATGTTATGAGACTGAACTAGATGAATAACTGCTACTAAACTTAGAGAATGAGATATTCATTTAGAAGATATTCCAAAAATAATAAATTATGCAACTGATTTTTTTATGTGAATAGCCTGAACTATAGCTATAATTTTTATTATAATATGAGCTTATCAACTATTACTATG
>CAZIGU010000016.1:0-14260 GCA_964538545.1 uncultured Candidatus Peribacteria bacterium | reverse complement strand
GATGATGAGTAAAGATTTTACTATGAAAGATTTGAACTTAATTTTATCTGAAATAAGTGTATTACTTTGAATAAATTTACAACAAGATATTTCTTTTTATAATGTAGCCTATAGTTTAATTGTAGAAAATATATTATTACCAGATTATTACTCTTGAGAAAATGAAAATGAAGAAATAGTAGATTTTATAAAAATAATAAATAAAAGTGTAAAAAAAATACATAAAAATATTGAAAAAATATGAGATAAAAAGATAAATTTATCTATATGAAATAGAGATTTACTACGAAATCACATATTTGAATATATAATGAGTAATGATAATATTTTTTTATGAGATTTAATACCCTTTAAAGAAATACTTATTTGAAATGAACTAGTAAGTATTTATTTTTACTATGATGAAGAACTAGATTCTTATGCTATATGATTTGATATAGATTGAAAAAATAAAAATAATAAATTTGGTAAAATATTAACAGAAAAAAATCTATGACCAATAATAAACTCTATACAAGCTGAATTTGATGAAAAATATAATCTAAATACAAATGTAGTTTTAGAAAATATAAAAGAAAAATGAGAGTCTATGAATGTAGTAAGGGTTAATATATATGAAGATAATTTTATAGAAAATTGAGAAATAAATATAAAAAACCTTATTGTTTACATAGAAAAGTTATTAAAATTTTGAGAATATTTTTCAAATAGGTTAATAGAAGTATTAGAACTAGAAATAGAAAATAAAACTTTAATGTTTTTATCAGAATGAGAGCTTATTATAATACCTACTAAAGAAGAAGAACATAAAAGAAATATAGAAATATACTGATGAATGAATAATTCTGATGATTGACACTGAATATTAGATAATAGTTCTATAGAAAAACTTATAGTAAAAGATACAAATGTTTCTTTAAATGATATATGATGAAATTCAGGAGCTAAAAAAGAAATAGAAAATATAATTGTAAGTATAAAAAATGAAGAAATAATGCAAATGTTTTGAGCAAAAACAACTACTTGAATAGTATTTGAGTGACCTTCTTGAACTTGAAAAACTATGTTAGCAAAAGTTGTAGCTCATGAAATAGATGCTATTGTTTATAATATAAAATTGAGTGATATAGCTTCTAGCGCATTTATAAACACTTGAAGCAGTAATATAACAAATATATTTAAACATATAAGAGAAAAACATAAATCAACTTGAAAAAAAATAATAGTTATACTTGATGAACTTGATGCATTATTTAAAAAAAGATGAAATGATTGATCTTGAGAAGATACAAAAATAGTAAATACATTTTTAACTGAAATGGATTGATTTGATGATAATTCTTGAGTTATAATAATTTGAACTACAAATAAATACGATGATTTAGATCAAGCAGTTATAAGATCTTGAAGAATAAGTAAAAAAATAACTGTTCCTTTACCTAATGAAGAGGAAAGAAAAGAAATATTTTGATTATATATTCATAAAGCTAGTATTTGAAGAGAAATAGTATTAAAATCTTTAAAAGAAATAGATTTAGATGTATTAGCAAAAGAATCTATATGATTATCTTGAGCAGATATAAGTGAGATTATAAGAGAGCTTATACAATTAAAAGCTATTAGATATGCAAAAGAAGAATTTTTAGAATTTACTTATACTGAAAATATTGTTGATTTAATAAAAAAGTTTAAAGATTCTAAGATAAAAAAAGAAGAAAGTAAAAAAATATGATTTATGAAATAAAAAACTAAAAATTTGATTTTAAAGTGAATATAAATAATATATATTCACTTTTTATTTTTTTAATATAAAAAAATATGTTAAGATACCTTATACCTTTAGTTATTTTATTTTTATTAATTATATGAATTTTATTTTTTCATTTACTACCTATCATGATTGTACTATCTATTTTTATGCTAATTTGAAGTATAAGAATAGTTACACCAAATACAGTAAAAACAGTTGAAACACTTTGAAAATTTAATCGTATATTGAGGCCTTGATTAAATTTTATTATGCCATTTGTAGAGTGGACTAGAAACCAAGATTTACTTAGAAAAAATTTTATAGCAAATGTAGAAAGTATAAGTAGTGATAATGTATCAGTAGCAGTAAGATTGAATGTTATTTATTATGTTTTAGATGATAGAGATGATAGTGTAAATTGAAATATATATAAATCAATTTATTCTATACAAAATTTTGTACAAATATTAGAATCAACTATAGATGAACAATTGAGAGCTTTGATATCTACTTTTGATCATAAAGAAATTTTTTGAAAAAGACAAGAAATATGAGATATTATAGAGTATAATCTTAGGCAAAAACTATCTGAATTTGGTTATACACTTGACTCTATACAAGTTAGAGATATAGTGTTAGATTCAAATGTTATGGTAGCTATGAACAAAGTTATAGAAACTGAAAAACTTAGACAACGAGCTATAAATGAATGAGAAGCTCTAAAAATAAAAGCTATAAAAGCAGCAGAAGCTGATAAAGAAACAAAAATACTTATATGACAATGAATGGCTGGTCAAAGAATGGAAATAGCAAAATGATTTAAAGAATCTGTTGATATGATAAGAAGTTCTGATGAAAATCTATCTTGAGATAAGATACTTAAATTTTTACTTGATTCTTCAAGAATAGAAACTTTAAATAATATATGAAATTCAGATAAAACTAAATTGATTTATCTAAACGAAGATTTAGAATGAAGATGAATGACCATGAATAAAGAAACTAAGCTAATTGCTTGAAGTGAACTTATGAAATAATTTTTATAAAAATGTTTTATTTACTTATCATATTACTTATAATAACTGATTTATTTACAAAATATATTGCTTCAAAAAATTTTTTGGAAATATATTTTGTATTTAAAGATTTTATCTATCTAAAATATGCAGAAAATAACTGAATTGCCTTTTCTGTACAATTAACTTGATTATTATTAAAAATTTTTACCATAATAATACTTATAATAATTTTTTGGTATTATTTAAAAGAAGAGAAAAAGAAAAACAATATTTTTATAGATTTGTCATTTGCGCTTATACTTGCTTGATGAATATCTAACTGATATGAAAGAATTTTTAATAATTATGTTATAGATTTTATATGAGTTAAGTATTTTGCTATATTTAACTTTGCAGATATATATATATCTATTTGAGCTATGATATATATATTTATATTATTTTTTGTAAAAGATAAAAAAAATGAAATACGAAAATAATGATGATGTTTTTTGACCTAGAAAAGTAGACTTTATAGATATACTTATTACATCAGCTTGATGATTTATATCTGGAGTTATATGAAGTGTTGTTTTACTTTTTTCTATGATAGTTATGAGTGGTATTATAGATATTCCATTAGCTTGAGAACAAATATTGTGATTTAAATGAAACAACCCTGTATTCCCTTTTGTATTATGAATAATAATTTTTATAGTTTGAGCTTTTATAATGAGTTTAAATTATTATTTTTTGAGTTTAACAGATTCAATGAAATATAAAAGAACTTTGATTCATTTTTGACAGATTTCTTTATTTTGAATAATTATATATTTATCTTTTGCTCCATTATATATATACACATGAAATATACGATATGATTATTTGATGTATGTCTTTATAATTCATATACTGATATTGTCTTTTTGAACTAATTTATTATTAGAACTTCTAAATAATTTTAGATATATTTTGATATGATTTTATTGAAGTTTTATATGACTTTTAAGTTCTTGAATGATAGTATTTTTTGTATTTTCACTTTTTAGCACTTGATATGCTAAACTTATAACTTTATTATTTATAGTTCCTTTAATAACTTGATTGATACTTTTTTTCAAATGAATATTTGAACTATTGTATTATAGTTATTTTAGATTTTCTTGAAATGATTGATTATGAGATATATTTAAAAAAATAGAAGAAGAAGAGGAAGAAGCTCTTAAACAAGCAATAAATGAAAATTCAACTTATTAGTTTTTAATTTAGATAAAAATGATAGATATAGCAACACAAACTTTAGATTTTTATATAAAAAATGATAAAATACCTTCTAAAAGTGAACTAAATATAAAAAACACTGAATTAAAAGACTGAAAATGATCAGTTTTTATAACACTTTATTATGCTTGAGAAATTATTTGAAGTGCTTGAAATATAGTAGAACTTGAATCAGATATAATAAATGAAATTATACAATCAACTGTAAGTGCTTATTTGGACAAAAGATTTGATAATAAAAATTTACAAGATAAATCAAAAATAAAAATAAGATTAGATCATATTAAATCAAGAACTTCTTTATGAAATGATAGAAAAATAGAACAACTTAATCCTGTAAAAAATTGAGTTTTATGTATAAAAAAAGATTATTCTAAACGACGAATTATTTTACCAAATATATCCCCTAAACTAACTTCTTGAAATGATTTTATAACATATTTATCAAAAAAACTTGATGAAAAATATGATACAGAAAATTATATGGATTATGTTTTGGAAACTGAAATTTTTAGAAATTTTTAATTTATAATTTTTATTTTTATGTACAATTTAACTTCTATAAAAAAATGATATTTAATACCTACTGTTATAGATAGAGTATGATGACAAGAAAGGGCTTATGATATATATTCTAGATTACTTGAAGATAGAGTAATATTTTTGTGAGATGCAATAGATGCTTGAGTGGCAAATGCTGTTATAGCTCAACTTTTGTTTTTAGAAAAACAAGATCCAAAAGCCCCAATAACTATGTATGTTAATTCTCCATGATGACATGTAACAGCTTGACTTGCTATATATGATACAATGCAATATGTACAATGTGATATAATTACAGTATGTGTATGACTTGCTGCAAGTATGTGAAGTATAATTTTAGCTTGATGAACAAAAGGTAAAAGATATAGTTTACCAAATTCTGAAATAATGATTCATCAACCTTTATGATGAGCAGAGTGACAAGCTAAAGATATCAAAATAGCAGCAGAAAATATTATAGAAACTTGAAATTTACTTTATTCTATACTATCTAAACATACTTGAAAAGATATAAAACAAATAGAAGCAGATTGTGATAGAGATAATTTTATGAGACCTGAAGAAGCTTTGAAATACTGACTTATAGATAAAATAATAAAAAACAAGAATTAAAATTCTTGTTTTTTTAGTGATGATAATCACTTCATTTTTTTATCATAAAAGACCTATATATTTGCTCTAAAAGTATCATATAAGCCATAGAATGAGGAAAAGTCATATTTGATAAACTTATATTTTTATCTATATTATCTTTTAATAAATCATAATCTACTCAATAAGCTCATCATATAATAAAAATAATATTTGAAAATTTATCTATTTTATCAAAAATAAATTCTTTAAAAGATAAAGTATCAAATTGTTCTCATCAAATATATAAAAGAATTTTGTATCATTTTTGAGAAATTAGTTTTTCTTTTATTAGACAAGTTTCTTTAAAAATAATTTCTTTTATATTTGTTGATTTATATGATTTTATTTTCATTATTTCTATATCTTTTTTAAGTCTTTTTTCATATTCTAAAATACTTTCTTCAAAATGTTTATATGAATCACAAGTTATAATTATTTTTATCATTTTTATTTATTATAAAATAATATTTGTTTAGATTATATGTTTTAAAATAAAAATACAAATTGACTTTTATCTTTTTTATATATTATATGAAAGCTTAATTGCAATTTTTCCAACTAAAAAAGGAGTATTTATGGAAAATTTTAAAAAAGGCTATATGATGTTTGAAATTGTAGCTTGGGTTTTTATGGGAATAGTAGTAGTAATAGTTGCGCTTGATTTTGTTTTTGGAGCTATAACAAAAGAAGAATTAATCAATTTTTTAAGCTATAAATTTTTCTATTATATTATTTTGATGGAAGTTTTGAAGCTTATTGCTCTGAGAATAACAAGAGAATCTCATACTCTTTTAGCTTATCATTTCACACTTATGGTAATGATGGGTTTTGGAAGAGAAATTGTGCTACTTCAAGTCTTTAAAATAGAAATTATTTTAGGTTTTTTAATAAGCTGTTTAGCGCTTTTAATAACCTATTATATAAGTCATATATTATGTAAAAAATCAAATGTAAAAACTTGATTTTTTATTGGAAACTCTCTAGAAATAGAGAGTTTTTTTCTTGACTTTTATAAAAATATTTGGAGTAATAAAAAGGAATTTTCTTATAAATCTTCTTCTCAGAGTAAAGATGAAGTAAATTCATCAAAACCTGTTGAAGATACAAAAGATAGAATTGTAAATGCTATTAAAGAGCATCAAAATGCACTTAAAAGTTTTAAAAAAGTAGAATAAAACAAAAACCCCATCAAGATAATCTTGATGGGGTTTTAACTATTTATTTTGTAAAATATTTAATTTTTCTTCTAACTTTTGTAATTTTTCTTGCGCTTGGAGTTTTTTCTCTTGTTCTGCTCTAACTAAATTAGGTGGAGCATTTTTAACAAATGAATCATTTAATAATTTTTTATCAAGTATAGCTATATATTCTTTTGTATCTATTATTTGTTCTTTTATCCTTTCTATCTCTTTAGAAAAATCTATTTGTTCTTTCATTTCTATATATATTTCTACTCAAGTTTTTGTAATAGCATATAAATATGAATCTTCATCTAATTTTTTAGAAATTATATTTGTTTGTTGTGATTTTATTATTCAAGATATCATAGAAATAACTTCATTAGAAAATATTTCTATAATAGATTTTTTAATTTTTAAATTTAATTTTATTGATTCACTAGGAGTTATGTTGTTTTCATTTCTCAATTTTCTTATCTCTTTTATAACTTCTATAATAATTTCTTTTTGTTTTTCTATATTTTTATCTTGTGGTAAAATAACATTTGAATAATTAGAATTTATAATAAGTCAATCAAATCATATTTTAGACCATAATTCTTCTGTAACATATGGTATAAATGGATGCCATAATTTTAATATATTATTTATAACATAAATAATAACATCATTTCAATATTTTGAATCTTTTGTAAGTTTAAATTCCTCTATATAATAATCACAAAAATCATTTTTTGTAAAGTTTTGAAGCTCTATTCATACTTCAGAGAAATTGAAATCTTTCATTCATAAATTTAATTTATCACTAACTCATTTAAGTTTAGATAAAATCCATTTTTCATGAAACATCAAATTATCATAATTTGAAATTAGTTTTTGTTCTAATGCTTCATAAGAAGTTATTTTATAGTCTGATTTTTCAAATAAATTTGAATAAACAAATCTTGTAGCATTCCATAATTTATTGATAAAAATTTTGTTTTCCATTACATTTTCTTCATCAAATTTCAAATCATTTCAAGGAGTATTTCAAACAGTTAAAGTAAGTCTTAATGCATCTGTTCAATATTTATTTATCATATCTATTGGATCTATTCAGTTTCATAGAGATTTAGACATTTTTTTACCGTTTTTATCTTTTACAAGTCAATGTAAATATATAGTTTTAAAAGGTGTTCCTCAAGTAAATTCATATCAAAACATGAGCATTCTAATAACCCAAAAAAACAGTATATCATGTCAAGTTTCTAATACTTGTGCTGGATAAAAATTATTGAAAAGTTCATTTTTAGAATTATCTCATCATATGTCATAATTAAGTACAGAAAAAGGCCATAAACCTGATGAAAACCAAGTATCTAAAACATCTTCATCTCTATCATATTCTCAAGTTAATGTTAAATCTTGTTCAGATATAACCATTTCTTTAGTAGTTTTATGATAATAAGCTGGTATTCTATGCCCCCACCATAATTGTCTAGATATACACCAATCATTTAGATTATAAATCCAATCTTCAAATATTTTGTTATATCTTTGTGGAATTATTTCAAAATCTTGTTTTTTGTATCATTCTATTACTTTTTTTATCATAGGCTCTACCTTGATAAACCATTGTTTTGATATAATAGTTTCTACTTTACATCAACTTCTTTCACAATATCATACTTTATGATTATAATCTTCTATTTTTAATAGATTTCATTTTGCTCTAAGAAGTTCAACTATATTTGATCTAGCTGTTAAATAATCTTGTCATGCAAAAAGTCAAGCTTTGGAAGTCATTTTTCAATCTTTTCATATAACCTCATTGTTAAGAGCTAAATTGTGTCTTAAAGCTACTTTAAAATCGTTTGTATCATGAGCAGGAGTTATTTTAACACATCAAGTTCAAAACTCCATATCTACCATCTCATCTCATATAAGGGGTATTTCTCTATTTAAGATAGGTAAAATAAGTTTTTTTCATAATTTTAAAAATTTTTTATATCTTTTATCATTTGGATGAACTGCTACTGCTTCATCTCAAAGCAATGTTTCAGGACGAGTAGTAGCTACAATTACTTCATTATCAGTTCAAGATATAAAATAAGTTATATAATATAATTTTGATTTTTCTTCTTTATAAACTACTTCTTGATCAGATAAAACTGTATTTAAAGCTGGAGAATAATTTACCATATATTCTCATTTATAAATCATTCATTTATTGTATAAATCTACAAATGCTTTTGTAACTGTTTTTGAAAGTCATTCATCAAGAGTAAATCTTTCTTTAGACCAATCTCGACTAGATCACATAAGTTTAGCTTGAGAAGTAATTGTATTTCAATATTTTTCTTTCCATTCCCATATTTTTTTTAAAAACTCTTCTCTTCATAAATCTTCTTTTTTTATTTTAGATTCTGAAAGCATTTTTTCTACTCTAGCTTGTGTTGCAATTCAAGCATGATCAGTTCAAGGAAGCCATAAAGTTTCATCTCATATCATACGATGATATCTTATCATAATATCTTCTAAACTAAGAGTCAATGCATGTCATAAATGTAAAACTCAAGTTACATTTGGAGGTGGCATAGGTATATAAAAACTATTTCAAGTAGTTGATCTAGTTGGTAAAAAACAGTTATTATTATCCCAAAGAGTATATATGTTTTTTTCAAATATCTCTGGTTCATATTTTTTAGAAAATGTTGTCATTTTAAAAATATAAAAAAATAAAAAAAGAAGAAAACTTCTTCTTTCATTATATATATAAGGTTTTTTATTCAAGTTTTTTTAAAACTTTATTTTCTATCATAAAATCGTATAAATTTGTAACTATTATATCATATCAATCAGAGTTTGGATGAATCATATCTGATATATTATATTCTGGTTTTAAAGCTACATTTTCTAAGAAAAATCAAGTAAATAAATATCTGTTTTATCTTGTTTTACATCTGAATATACTTTTTTAAAATCACTTCTATATTTTAATCAAAAATTTATGGGTAAATCCATTCATCATAAAACAATTTTTGAATTTGGAAATAAGTCTATAATTTTTAGTATATTTTCTTTTAAATTTGAGTTTGGAAGTCATCTAAGTCAATCATTTCATCAAACTACAAGTATAACTATTTCAGGATTTAGATCTGTATATAAAGAAGTTCTTTCTAAAACTTGATTTGAAGTATCTCAAGAAACTCATCAATTTATTATTTCATATTTATATCATTTTGAAGATAATGTTTCTAACAATTTATATGGGTAATTTTCTTGTTCTCAAACTCAATATCAAGCTGTCAAACTATCTCAAAGACAAAGTATTTTAGGATTAGTGATTTTAGTTGTTTCAATGTTTTCTTGTTTTTCAGTATTTGAACAAGAAAAAATAAAAAGTAAACTAATAAGTAAAAATATTTTTTTCATAATTTTTAATTTTATTTTTTTAAAAAAAATGCAAAATTAATTGAAATAATAAAGAAATAAATAATAAAAATATTATATTTAATGCAAAAAGTATGGTTACTATATTTATATAAAAATAAAATCAAATAAAAAAAATTTGACTTTTTATATTTTTGTAATTTTTGTGTCGACATTTTGTTAATTACAGAAGGAATACAAGAATGTATGTTCAATTAAAAGAAATATCTGGTATGTCTGATAATGAAATCAAATCTTACTTGCAAAAGAAATAGCAAGTGGTCGTGAGTTATCAGGATTAACAAAAAAACTGTTAGACAAAAAAGGTATTAAAATTTAATATCTAACAGTCAAAAAACTAAGTAAAACTTAGTCTTTTTTTTATTTAATTAAATCAATTTTAGAAATATCCATTTTAAAAATAAGATTTTTTCTCTCAAAAATAAATTCATAATTTATTCATTCTCTTTTTAAAGATTCAAAATTATTCAAAACTGATTCTTCTGGATTTACAAAATAAAAATTTCATCATATATCTACATTGTTTGCTATTCAATAATCACTTGAAGTATCTCACATTCATCATATAATATGATTTATAATTTTTTGTTCTTTTAATAATTTTAAAATATTATCTTTACTTACTCTTCAAAACATAGGAACAAAATGAGAATTTCTGATTCATACATAAGTTCAAATGGCAAATATATTTTGTGAATAATCTTTTTTTATTAATTCAGAAACAAATTCTTTTAATAGTTCTAAATATATTTCTAAAACAAAATGATTTGCTCAAGATATGAAAATAAAATTTTTTCAAGATTCAAGAACTTCTATCATTTTTTTTATAGAAAATCTAAAAGGATTAAGTTTTTGTTTTTGAGTAAAAATATCTTTTAAATATTTCAAAAAATCACTCCAAGATGCTAAATCTCTATATTTAAATAAAAGAAAAATTCAAGCATTCATATAATCTATATAATCTATTTGTTTATTGTAAGCTTTTTTTTCTAATTCATCAAAATATTTATTATCATCTAAAAACTCTTTTATTCTTTCAATATCTGAATATCTTATAAGATCTTTTTTCTTAATAAATTTAAAAAAATAAGAAAAAGTTTCTTTGGCAAGCATTCATCTGAAAAAAGTTCAATCTAAATCTGATACAAAATAATCTCAAACTGGTAATTTAGAAAAAGATTCTTTATAATATGGCTCACTTAAAATATTATTTCTAAGTTCTATTCATAAAAGCTCTAAAATATCTACTTTTCATCAATGTTTAGATAAAAGTATAATTGCTTCATTTAATTTCATATTTAAAATAATTATTTAATTAACTTCCATTTTTAATCAAAGTTCTTCATTTACTCTATTTATTTCTTGTATAAAAAAATCTTCTAAAGATATTTCTAATGTTTTTATATCTTTATTTTGAGTTATAATAGATCACTTATGAATAATACTAAATCTATCACAAATACTTTCTACATCTGCCAATATATGAGTATTGAAGAAAATAGTTGTTTTTCTAGATTTTAGTTCTATAAGTAAATCTTTTACCATTTTTCTTCATATAGGATCAAGTCAACTCATGGGTTCATCTAAAAACAATATTTTTGGATCATTTATTATAGATTGAGCTAATCAAACTCTTTGAAGCATTCATTTAGAATAATTTGACAAATATATATCCTTAGCATGTCAAAGTCATACTTTTTCTAATAAATTATCTATTTTTTGTTCTAATTCATCTTTTTTAAAATCAAAAAAAATTCAATTAAATCTCAAAAACTCTCTTCAAGTAAGATGTTTATATAAATATGTATTTTCAGGCATAAATCATATTTGTTTTTTAGCTTCTATACTAAGTCATTTTTCTCAAAGTATTTTTATGTTTCATTTTTCTGGAGTTATAAGTCACATGATACATTTCATAGTTGTAGTTTTTCAAGCTCAATTTGGTCATAAAAATCCATATATTTCTCACTCTCGAACTGAAAAACTAACTTCATTTAAAACTTGGACTCAAGCAAGTTTTTTTACAACTTTATTAACTTCTAAAACTGTCATATTTTTTTATTTTAAGATAGTAATTTATTTAATAAATCATTAAAAATTTTTGGATTTCAACTTCAAGCAGATTCTTTCATACATTGTCATACTAAAAATCAAAATATTTTTTGATTTCAAGACTTGTAATCATTTACTTGATTTGGATTATTTTCTATAACTTTTTTAACTATTTCTTCTAAAAAAGAATAGTCATTTTTTTGTATAAGATTTCTTTCAGTAGCTACTTTAGAAGCAGTTCATCAGTTAACAAAAAGTTCTTCTATAACAATTTTTGCATTTGTTGATGACAATTCATCACTATTAACCATTTTTATAACATTTGAAAGTTCTAAAGGTGATATTTTGATATTTTTTATATCATCTATTCCCTGCTCTTTCATAAGTCATAATATAACTGTAGTTAGGTAAGAACAAGATTTTTTAGCATCATTTGATAAAGATACTAATTCATCAAAATAATCACTTAAATTTTTATCAGCAGAAAGTATTCTAGCATCGTCTTCTCATAGAGAATAATCATTTAAATATCTAAGTCTTTTTTTGATAGGTAATTCAACTAGTGAATTTTTGCAATCATTTATAAATTCTTCATCTAAAACAAGAGGTAATAAATCTGGCTCTGGAAAATATCTATAATCCATAGCATCTTCTTTGCTTCTTTGAATATTACTTATTCAAGCATCATCATCCCATCATCTAGTTTCTTGAGAAACTTCTTTTCATTCATCAACTAATTTTACTTGTCTTTTAAACTCATACTCTATAGCTCTTCAAATAGCAGAAAAAGAATTTATATTTTTTAATTCTACTCTTGTTCATAGTTTTTGTTCTCAAATTTTTTTAACAGAAATATTTACATCACATCTCAATTGACCTGCCTCCATATCTGCATCACTTACTCATGAAGCTCTAAACATTTTTTGTAATTCTTTTAAAAACTCCATTACTTCATCTGATTCTTTAAAAACAGGATCTGTAACTATTTCCATAAGTGGACTTCAAGCTCTATTATAATCACAAAGAGTTTTTCATCATACATGAATCAATTTTCAAGCATCGTTTTCTAAATGCATATGATGTATAGTAAAATTTTTTAATTCTCAATTAACTAAAACTTCTACATTTCAAGCTCAAACAACTGGTTCATACATTTGAGTTATTTGATAACTTATAGGATTATCAGGATAAAAATAAGTTTTTCTATCAAATCTTGAAGTTTTATTTACTTCACATCACATCATCATTCATCATATAACTCACAATCTAACGGCTTCATGATTTACTTTTGGAAGCATTCATGGAAATCACATACAAATAGGACAAACATTTATATTTGGTTCTCATGCTAGATCTGTAGCATTTTTACAATTACAAAACAATTTTGTTTGAGATTTTATTCTAACATGTATTTCAAGTCATATAGTTTTTTCATAATCTTTTAGTGGCATTTTTTTTATAGTTATTTATTAAATTATATTGCTTTTGAGTTTTCATACAATACATTTGGGCAAAAATCAGCTCAAGTTTCCCAAACTAAAGTATCATCTTTTACTGTAAATAATTTAAAATTATATTTATTTTTTAATGGTCAAAAAATAAAACTATTAGAATTCAATATATACTTAGATAAATCAATTTTTCTAACTTCTCATCTATCAAATGTAATTTTTAATTCATATCAATCTCATATTGCTTCTGCTTTTAAAACTTTATGTATCATAATTTAAATATTATTTTATAAATGGTAATATAGGTTTTAGAGGTTTTTCTTGAATTGCTAAATCCCAATTTTCTTTAAGCTCTTCTTGATATAATTCAGTCCATGCTAAAACTAGCTTTTTTATTTTTATAGGTAAATCTCACTCTAATATTTTAATATCATTTATAGATATAAAACACTCGTATTCATTGTATTTTACATGAAAATGTGGTGGATTATGGTCTTGATAGTACATATTTACCTTAATTCAAAAAATTCACTAATTCTTGGATTCATAACAAGAATTTATTAAAAAATAAATCATATCAAATATATAAAAATATTATAATAAATCAAGATTTTCTAGTATTATTTTTATGGAATCTGGTTTTTTAACTGCTTTAAAATTTCAAATCATTCTGGAAAAATCTATGTATTTTATTTTAAAAAATATTTTTTCAACATTTTTTTCAAAAAATCAAAGTTCATATTTTTCTATCATTTTTTTATTTCATTCTTCTTGTCATGGAATATAGTTTGTTACAACAAATGGAATATCGTTTGATATAGATTCTGCTATTATAGCTCAACCTGGTTTAGATATGATATAAAAGAAAATATTAAAAATATAGATTTAATCATATCTAAACCAGGTTGAGCTATAATAGCAGAATCTATATCAAACGATATT
>CAZIGU010000015.1:0-14976 GCA_964538545.1 uncultured Candidatus Peribacteria bacterium | reverse complement strand
ACCATGAACGTCACTAAATACATCCTTAGGGGTGTTTTTTTGATTGTTAATAATGTTACTGAGTTCAGGTGAGTCTAGTTTCTTTCAAGGTCTGACACCTCAAACCTGAAAAAAACATCAATTTTTATACTATTTTCTGTATCATTATTCAAGTTATCTATTTCAACTACTTTATCAGTAGTTATTTTTACTAAAATTTTTTCAACTAATATATTTATAATTCTTCTTCTTTCTTCAAATTGCAATTTATCAACTTTTCCTATATATTTATTTGAAATTTCTTTTAATATATCTAATCAAACTACTATTTTAGATATATCATTTAAAATTTTTTCTTGTTCTTCTTGTTCTTCTTGTTCTTTTAATAACTTTTTTATTTTCAAGTTAGATTCTTCTATGTATTTATCTCTTTTTTCTTCACTTATTCATCATTTATAATAATCTTTATCAACATTTTCTTGAAGTAATTCTTCTGATTTTATATTTTGAATAATAATATTTACTTCTTCTTTTATATCCTTTATATCAATAATTTTTTCACTCTTTTGTTGTATATCTATCTCTTCTATAAGTTAATTTATTATCTTTTGTTTTAAGCATTCAATAAAAATATTTTTGAGTATCAGTATCAAATATTTTTCAGGATAATAAATATACTTTATCTTTGTCACTACTTTTTGTAAATCAACTTTCTTCTGATTCTTCTAATTTAATTTGAGCAAATCTAAATAATTCTTCATTTATAATCTTATCAACAGGAATATCTATATAAGTAGTAGTTCAATCTTCTTGCTTAAAACTTTCCGTTCTATATCAATAATATGTAAAATTTGTTAACATTCTTTTAACTGTTGTTTCATTCCATTTTGTATTAACAGCATTCTTTTTTGCATTTTTTCATTTTAATATTCAAAGTTTATTCATTTATAATTTCCTGCTCTTGCCGATGCCATTTTTCATTCAGTAGTTCTAGTTCTAATCATATTCCTTTCAAATTCAGACAATGCTCAAAATATTTGAAAAGTTAATTTTCAAATTGCTCAAGAAAAATCTATATTTTCTTTTAATAAAAAAAATGAAACTCAATATTCTTTTAATTCTTCAAAAGTTTTTAATAAATGTGTTAAGTTTCTACTTAATCTGTCTATCTTCCATACTGCAACTAAATCAAATTCTTTATTTCTTGCTTTTTCCATCATTTTTTTAAATGCCGGTCTGTTTAAATCTCATCAACTAAATCATCAATCAATAAATAACCACTCATCTTTAGTTATCCACTTTGGATCACTCTAACAACATATGGTTTATTTGAATAAATTACTTTATCCTGCAAATTGGTAATATTAAAATTAGACATAATGATTAAAAATTATACCTTAAATGCATTTAAGTGCTGATATAAAAAATGAAAATAGACTATTAAGAAAACTTTTTTGTTTTCTCATACTTTTATTATATTAAAAAATATTTTCTTATGCTTTTATTTTTTAAAAATAGTTTTAATCTTACTAATGGCTAATAATTCAATAAAAAAAAGAGCCTGAAATATTTGTAAAAAATAAACAAATATGATAACACTTGATAAAATATAAAAGATTTGAATAATTTAACCATGATAGTAAATGAAAATAATTTCTTAGAATACATACAAAATTATGTATTTCTTGATAAAAATTTTAAAAATACATTACTCAAATATTTTGATAAACTAGAACAAGAAGAGATTTTACTTTTAGTAAAGTATTTTAATATTCAAAGACAAGAAGTTTTAATACTACTTACAAGATTTAAGGATGTAGAAGTTTGTGGCTTTGATGATATAAAAACCAATATTGATAATACAACAAGAATGAAAATAAAATATGAAGAAAAACAAGAACTTAAAAGTGAAGAAGATGACTTTTTAGCTTTAGTAAAATCAATTGATAATTTATAAAAACAAAATATGTCAGAAGCAGAATTATTACAAAATAATGAAACATTACCTGCAGTAGATAGAGAAAAACTATTAAATGAAGCTCAAAATAGAGAATTTAATAGGCTTTTATGATGACCGTTTCTCATTATTAGATTTAGAGAACTTACTTGTAAATATTTGAAAAACTAATCCAAAAACAATTCCATATATCCAAGAATATAAAGCTAACTTTAATACTTGATTAGAGCAAGTTTTAATGTAAAGCTGAGTCTGAAAAACTGAAACACAATTTAAACCAAAAGAAAGAGCTAAGGTTTGAACTGGAAAACCAAATATAGCTCTCACTCAAGAAAAACAAGATAGTTTTGTAAAATCTTGAGAAACTGAAATAAAAACAAAAGAACAAGAATTAAAACAATTAGAACAAAAGCTAGTACAAATAAATCTCATAAGCCAAGTTGCAAGTATGTATAAAGAATATTTGCAAAGTATAAAAGAAGCAATTCAATTTAAAATGCTAACTGGGAAAGATGAAAGATATGAAAAACAAATATGAATTATTTGAGAAAAAGTAAGATTTTTAGACAATTTAGTATCATTTTTAAGCACACTATGAAATTATAATGAAGTAAAAAATTTAGATATAGGAAAAATCGTAAATGAACTTTTTGTATTGGAAAAAGAATTATCTCAAAATTGAATTATGAGCCAACCACTTGTAAACTGAATTTTACATAAAGAAGCAAGAGTATCTTGAGTAAACCACTGGTATGAAGAAATAAAAAGAATGTTATTAACTCCTAATTTAATACCAGAAAAAGCAGAAAAAATAAAAGTTTCAGTATTTGAAAAAATAAGACAATTTGATACATTATGAAATGATGATAATTGACTTATTTTAGATCCATGATAAGCTATATCATCAAGAATAACTCCAAATATTTTAGAAAATAGAAAATTAGGAGAAAGACCAGATATTAATGATGTTTTTAATTCTCTTGAATCTTTTTGAAATGACAAAAAAGAAGCATTATTAAAATCTTTAATTAATTGAAAAACTTGATTAAGAGAGTTTATAAATTGAACTTGATTATTAGATAAACTATGATTTAAAAGTGAAAAATCTAAAACTAGCTTTATTGAATCTCTTTATAAAAATTTAAAAGATAATCTTTGAAAAATAGATGAAAACAAAGTAAAACAAAATTTAAAAGATAAAATAAACGAGCAATTTGATTTTCAAAAACAAAGATTACTACAAGAAAAACATCAAGAATTAGAAACAAAAAGAAAAGAGGCTTTGAGTGATAAAAATATTTCATTATGACTTTAAACATTAAAACAAGAATCAACTTTTATGATTTTTGAAAAAAATGTTTATCAATAAAGTTTTAGAAAATAATTCAAAATTTGTAGAAAATATTTGAAAATCAGATAATGTTATACCTCTTTATAGAGATATTGAATGAATTTGAGATGAGGTTGGATTTTTTACTATGCTTATAAATCTTATCAAAATAAACAAGTTTCTAATAAAAAAATTGATAATGCATATACTATTACTTATTCAGAGCCTTTTTACGAAATATGAAATTTATAATATATTTGAAATACTAATGAATTAAAATTTATTGGATTAAATGATATAAAATCATCAAATTATTTTGAATATACTAATTTTAATAAATGAAATATAGTAAATAATCCAACTATAAGATATGGGATAGTAAGTTGAGATACAGAATATTATTACTTAAATATAACAAATGACGAAATTAATAATATAACTCAGTGAGAATTATATGCAAGTTGAATTATTTTAAAAAATTTTAAAAATGAAGTTAACATTTGAAAAGTACAAAATATTTCAAAATTAGAATATTCTCAAGATTGAAAAAATAGTGTTTTTACTTTTGAATATATAACTAATGATGAATATAAAAAACAAGAAAATGAATATAATAAAAGTAAAGAATCTGTTTATTGTATACAAAATCAGTATGATTGAGATTGATTTTACTATACATTTACTCCAAAATTTGATAATTATCTTGTTATAAATTGAAATATAGGCAAATTAATAAATCTTAATTATAAAAGTATGTTAGTAAATACTAGCTGAATTATAGGCTGAAAAACTGAAGAGGATAATTTTTTTAATAAAGAAATACTTTATACAAATTTAATAATATCTAATAATTGAGAAATTACCTATAATTCCGAACCATTTTTTGATAATTGAATAGTTGATAGTTTTTCTTGACCTATATGAGATTCAATAAAATCTTATATAGAATTTAATTGATACAATATTGAAATAGAGTAATCAGTTGAAAACTGGTATTGAAATCTAAACTGAGCAAAGTCAAAAAATTGAAAAGGTATAGCTTTTATTGTAAGAGATTATTCAAATTTTCCAGTTGTACAAAAGAAAGTGGTTAAAATTGATAAAAAATAGTTTTATAAAATATCTCCCATTTCCCAAACTCTAACATGCTCAATTCAATAATTATCAATTGGCATTTTAATATCATCTAAACTTATAACATATTTAGGAAAACTATCATTAATTTGCCTTAAATTTCAATATTCTCTTTCTATAACATCATCACTTGCAAGTAAATAAGCAACCTGAAAATACATCTTTTTATTATCTTTTTCCCATATAAAATCTATCTCTTTTCAAGCAATATTTCAAACATAAATATTATATCATTTTTGCTTGAAATAGTTAAAAACATAATTCTCTAATTTTTTTCAAATATAATTTTCAAAAGATGAAAAAGAAAAATTTATAAATCATAGGTCATTTAAATAATATTTTTTCTCTCATTCAAGTATTTTTTTTCACTTTAAATCATATCTATCTACTCAGTGAAAGACTAAAATTTCTTGTAAGTACCTTAAATAATTCGATAAAGTAGTTACTGATATACTTATATTTTCTCACTTTAATTTTCTAGCAATAGAATTTATAGAAAATAAATTTCAAATATTATTTACCAAAAATAAAAATACCTTTTCTAAAAGTGCTACATCTTTTATCTTATATCTTAAAACTAAATCTTTTAAAATTATTGTGTCTTTGAGTGAAGAAATAAAACTTTTTTGTAATTCTTTATTATATTTAAAATTATAAAGTTCTGGAATTCAAGAAAAATTTAAAAATCATAAAAAGTTTTCTTTTGAATTTGATACATTATTTACCTTTAAATAATCATTATAAGAAAAAGGATAAATATCAAAAGTTATATACCTTCATGATAAATATGTTGAAAGTTCATTGGATAAAAGTTTTGAGTTGCTTCAAGTGATTATAATCTCAATTTCTAAAGTATGGTCTGCTCTAAGAGAATTAATGTATTTTTCCCAACTTTCTATTTCCTGAACTTCATCGCAAAAAAAGTATATTTTTCAATTTATATTAAAATGACTTTTATATGTTTCAAAAACTTCTTTTAGTTCTTCTTTTGATTTTATAAAAGAAAAATCTTCATACTCCATATTTATATATAAAATATGGAGTGGATTTATATTTTGTTTTGTTATGAGATTATGAATAATTTGTTTAATTATATAACTTTTTCAAACTCTTCTTTGTCATATTAAAACTTTTATCAAATCAACATTATTAAAACTAGATAATATTTTATTTATATAATTTTCTCTTATATATCAAGTATTCTTAGGAATATTATTCCAATAATTATATTTTTCTATAATTTGAATTATTTTACTTTCATCTAACATAATGAATAATATCAAGTAATTAAATATTTTATCCATTATAATGAATAAAATTTATTTTTCAAAATTATTTTATATTTCTTTATTTTTTTTAATATAATATCTAATAGTTATTTTATATTCTTTACTATCTTTTTTCTATAATAGTTTTCCAAACTTTAACTATTCTGATTTTTTTAATTCTTGTTTTATGATATAAAATTAGGGTGGTAGGATAACGATTGCCAACATTTTTAATAAACCAGCCGTTGATTTTCAAGCAAAATCATCGGTTTTTTTTGATACTTTAATTAATTAATCTCTGTAAAAAATTAAAAATATTACAACTGTTTGAATTTTTTAAAGCCAGTTTTTTAATATTTTTATATTTTATTTATGAAATTAAATGTATAAAAATCTGTATTTTGAATTTCACATATATATCTAAAAAATATTTATAAATTTATATTATCAAAATTTTGTCAAAAATAAATTGAAATATTATTTAATTTAATATAATTAAAAAAATATTATTAAAAATAAAAAAATGTTTAATTATCAAATAATAAATAATTCTAAAAATATAAATATAGATAATAATATATTAAAAAATATTTTTTTAAAAATTGATGAAAATATTGAAAATAAACAAAACTGAATAGTAAATATAATTTTTGTTTGAGAAGAAGAAATAAAACAATTAAACAATGATTATAGATGAAAAGATTATGTTACTGATGTTTTAAGTTTTCATTATTATACAGATTATTCTTTGTTAAAAGATGAAGATATTCGATGAGAAATTATTTTATGTGAAGAAAAAATTTTATCACAATCAATAGAATATAATCTTACAAATGAGCAAGAGTTTTATAAATTAGTTATACATTCTATTTTGCATTTATTGTGATATGATCATGAAAATGATGAAGATTATTTAATAATGAAACAAAAAGAAGATTTAATTTGGAATTTAATTTTTAATTAAAAAATATATGTTATTTCGATTAGAAAAATCTATAAATGAAATATATGATAATGTTATTTTAAAAATAGAACATTTTTGACCACTTATTTTATGAGGTGTACTTATATTTATTATATGAGTAATTATTGCTAGATTTTTATATTTGCTACTTATGATTTTTTTTAGAAAAATTAAATTAAATTCATTAGTAGATAAGTTTAAAGTAAGTATAGATGAAGAAAATATAAAAGAAGAATGACTAAATAATCAAAAAAAAATAAAAAAAATAAAAAAAACAAGATTTACAGACAAAATAAAAGTAGATGATGTTATAGCTAAGGGTATATCTTATTATGTAGTTATAGTTTTTTTAAGATTATCTATAAGTTATATATGAATAACTGAAATTGAAAAATTTCTATGAGATGTACTTGCTTATTTGCCAAATTTATTTGTTTGATTACTTATTTGATTTTTTGGTATTAGATTTGCAAATTTTATATACGATGTTATATATCATGCATTAGCTATAACAAAAGAAAAAACTAGCAAAATAATAGCCTCTACTTGACAAATAATAATACTTTTTTTTACATTTACAATATTTTTAGATTATACAAAAATAGTTAATGATTTTATCATAAACACTATCTTTATTTGATTTATTTCTATGCTATCTTTAGCTTGATGATTAGCTTTTTGATTATGATGAAAAGATGTTGCAAAAGAAATACTTGAAAGTTTTAGAAAATAACTTGACTAAATATAAAAAATCTATAATTAAAAATATTAAAAAAAGGAGAGGTCTAATTATAAATGGACATTTTTGAAACACATGAGTTTTGGTATTTATTTTATCAAAACTTATTATTAGACTACTAAATGTAGCCTTTTTATAAATAAAATCAATATATGAAATACAAGGTTTTTTGATGTAAGGTTAATAAATACTATACAGATGAATGGTTAAATAGTGATTATCTAAGTGATAAAAAATGAGTTTTTATAGCTAGTTGTGTCGTGACTGATAATGCTAAAAAAAAGTGGATAAAATTTGTTAAACAAGAGCTAAAGACAATTAAAAATGATGAAAAGATTTTTATAAGTTGATGTTGAGCTTTTGAATGATGAGAAGAAAATAAAAGTTTTTTTGAAATATATAAAGATTTAAAAGATTTTCAAGAAAAAATAGAAATACTTCCAGAATCACCAAATGAAAATAAAAAAGATTGGAATAAAAAAGAAAAAATAAACATAAAAAAAGATTTATCAAATCTAAAAAGTATATATACAAAAAAATTTATTATTATTCAATGATGATGTGATAGTTATTGTACTTTTTGTCTTACAGTTATAAAGAGATGAAAACATTTTTATAGGTCAAAAGAAGATATAGTTGATGAAATAACAGATTTTGAATCAAGATGATGAAAAGAAGTTGTTTTAACAGGAGTAAATTTATGAGCGTGGGGGGTGGACTCAACAAATGATTTTAGTTCACCAAAATTATATGAATTATTAAAATATATACTAGAAAAAACTGAAATACCTAGAATAAGAATAAGTTCTTTATGAGTTGAGTTTGTAGATGATAATTTATTAGAGATATTTAAAAATACTAGAATATACCCTCATTTTCATTTATCAATTCAATCTTGATCTGATAATATATTAAAAAAAATGAGAAGACATTATGATAAAACTTTTTTACATAATACATTAAAAAAAATAAATAATCTAAAAAGAGAGGATAATGTAGATATAAGTATTTGAGCTGATTTAATAGTATGATTTCCATGAGAAACACAACAAAATTTTTTAGATACATTTTCTTTAATAGATGATTTTAAAATAACTAAACTTCATGCTTTTCCTTTTTCTGCACATAACCTATGAGAAACAGTTCCTGCAAGCTTTTTCCCAGATCAAATTGATGATAAAATAAAAACTCAAAGATTAGAAAAACTATTAAATCAATGAGAAAAAATTAGAAATGAATTTATAAATTCTCAAAAATGAAAAATTTTTAAATGTTTGATAGAAACAAAAAATTGAAATGATTTTAAATGATGGAGTGAAAACTATATAGAAATAAATAATAATAATTTTGAAGTTATTTCATGAGATATTAAAAAAAATGAAATAATAACTTGAGTTTTAAAGTAAAAAATTTGCTTTTTGAAAATAAAAAATATAATTTGGAAAATAATTTAATTAACAACTAATCATGATTAAAAAAATACTTGATAGAAAAGTTATAAAATTTTTAATTGTATGAATAACATCAACAATAGTTGATATAGCTTTTTTATATATTTTTTATGAAAAAATATGACTTTCTCTTTATATATCAATATTTTTATCTTTTTTACTATCTGTTATAAATTGATTTTTATTAAACAAATTTTGGACTTTTGAAGATAAATCAAAATCTTATAAATCTCAATTTTTTAAATTTTTTATAGCTTCATCTATATGACTTTTAATTACATTTATTTTGATGTATTTATTTGTGGAAATATTTTCTATTTATTATATTTATGCAAAACTTCTAACTACTCTTGTAGTTGTTGTTTGGAATTATAATATAAATAAATTTTGGACATTTGCTATTAAAGAAGATATAAAAAAAATAATAAATAACTTTACTTATGATATAAAATATTCTATTGTTATTCCTGCTTACAATGAAGAAAAAAGAATAGAAAATACCTTGAAAGAAATAAATAATTTTTTTGTAAACAAAAATGAAAAATATGAGATAATAGTAGTAGATGACTGAAGTAAAGATAATACTATAAAAGTAGTTGAAAATATATGATTTGATGTGAAAATTATAAAATGAGTAAAAAATAGATGAAAATGATATGCAGTTAAAAAATGAATGTTAGAATCTTTGTGAGAGTATGTTTTGTATACTGATGCTGATAATTCAACACCTATACAAGAATTTGATAAATTATTAAATGAAGTTTCATCTGATTATGATATAGCTATTTGATCTAGATATTTAAAAGATTCTAAATTAGAAAAAAAACAACCTTTTTACAGAATAATTATATCAAGATTGTGAAATTTTTTGATAAAAAATATACTTATATGATGATTTAAAGATACTCAATGTTGATTTAAAATTTTTAAAAATCATGTAGCAAAAGATATATTTTCTAAACAAAAAACTTCATGATTTGGTTTTGATATGGAAATACTTCTAGTTTCAAAGACTATAGGTTATTCTATAAAAGAAGTTCCAGTTATATGGATAGATTCACCTGATAGTAGGGTAAATCCTGTAAAAGATATGTTTAAGACATTAAAAGAACTTATAATAATCAAATTTAATCATTTAATTTACTGATATAAATAAAATATGAATTTTTTAATAAAAAATAAAACTATAATTTGATTTATAGTTTTTGTATTATTACTTTTAGTTAATTCTATAGTTATTTTTAGAAACCCTTGGTATGATTGGGATATAATTTGCTATACTTGATTAGTTAAAAATATAGATAATCCAAATATTGTAGAAGTACATAAAGATACTTTTAAAGAAATAAATGATAAATTAGATGATGAAAGATATGCTATACTAAAACAAGCAAATCATTATAGACTTGAAGTATATAATAATTATGAGACATTTAAAGATCAATTTCCATTTTATAATATAAAATTTATATATACTTACACTATATATTTTATACATAAAATAACTTGATTTACAGTTGTTAATAGTATAGTTATTACTTCTATTATATCATATTTACTTATTTGAGTATTACTATATATATTATTTTTAAAAGAAATTAGAAAAACAGTTTTATTTGTATTTCCTCTATATCTATTCATGAGTTTTTGACAAATGATAGTATGATGAAGAAGTACAACTCCAGATATGTTATGAGTATTATTTTTACTTATATGAACTATGTTTATTTTAAGAAAAAATATTATATTATGACTTACAATACTTGTTATTTCATTGTGAACTAGAACAGATAACATAATATTTATAGTATTTTTATTATGATATTTAAAATTTTTTGCAAATGATGATTATAAAATATCATGGAAAAGTTTTTTCTTTTTTTGAATAATATCTTTTTTATTTTATAAATGAATAAATGCTTATTTTGAAAATTTTTGATATCATAAATTGTTTTATCATTCGTTTATAGATCAGATTTATCATCCTGCAAAAGATATAGTTTTTTTAACTCCTATGGAATATTTTGAAGTATTTAAAAATAAATTAAGAGTACTTATAACTTTAGATGCAAATAGACCTGATTCGTTTTTCTTTTTATATATACTTATATGAATAATAGTTATTATATGAGCTAGATTGAAATGAATTTGATTAAAAAATATTTATATTTGACTTATATATTTATCTATAGTTTCATTAACAGTTAGATTTATTTTATTTCCAAATATTCAAGAAAGATATTTTATATTTTATTTCTTAATTATATTTATATCTACAATTAAATTATTTTTTGAAAATATCAATTTAGTTGAAAATAAAAAATAGATTTATTTTTAAATAAATCTATTTTTTATTTTAATTTCAATAAAATTTCTTCTTTAATTCTTTTTAATCATTCTATATCATGCCTAGAAAATTCTTTATTTATATAATTTCAGAAACTATCGATATCTCTAGAATCTATTTTAGTTAATATTTCAAAAACTAATGCTCTTACTTCTTCTCTTTCTCATTCAAAATTTTCTCTAAAAAATTTATCTGATCATTCAGGAAGACAGTATATATCTAATTCATAGTTTTCTAAAGTTACTTCATTTAAACTCATAATTATTTATTTAAGAAATAAAAAAACAAAAATATTTATATATTATTTAATATATTTGTCAAATCTTTTTTTATATTTGCAGTAAGTGAAATATTTTTATTTTTTATATAATTTTTAAATTCTATTTTCCAAGAATGCAAAGCTTGTCTATGTAAATTATATTTTTTTGAAAAATAAGAATTTATATATCTATCTCAATACTTGTTATCTCACAAAATAGGTGTTCATAAACTAGCTAGATGAACTCTTATTTGATGCATTCTTCATGTAAGTATTTCTACTTCTAATTCATTTAAATACACTTCTCATTCTGGTAATAATAATTTATTTTCTTTAATTACTTTATATTTTGTAATAGCTTTTTGTCATTTTTCATCAATTATTACTTTATCTTCATTTTTAGCATTTTCTATCCTAAGAAGTTTTTTATCTATTATTCAAGATTTTTTTTCTAGTTTTCAAACTGCTATTGCGTAATAGATTTTTTTTATATTAGTATGATTTTTAAAATCATTTACAAGTTTGGTAAGTAGTTCTTTGTTTTTTGCTATTATAAGTATTCAAGAAGTATTTCTATCTATTCTATGAACAAGTGATGGTTTAAAAGTCAAAGAATTTAGTTTTTCTCATAAATAATCATGAATTTGTTCTATAATAGAAACTTCTTTTGTTTTATAATCTCAAGGATGTACATTTATTCAAGGATCTTTATTTATAACTAAAACTTCCTTATCCTCATATATTATATTTTTTGTATCAAATTTTGAAGTTATTTCTTTTTTTTCTTCTTTTTTTCTAGATAATATTTTTATATCTTCATCTGTTAAAAATACTTTTACTTCATCTCATACTTTCAATTTATATTCATTATCTTCTTTTTTTCAATTTACTTTTACTTTATTTTTTCTATTTATTTTATAAATCAAAGATATAGATGCATTTGGAAATAATTTTTTTAAAAATTTATCAAGTCTTCAGTTAGCATCATTTTCAGTAATATTATATTGTTTCATTTTTTTAAATTATTGAAATACTGTGAAATCCAAAGCCTGATTAACAGTTTGCTGAGGAATTTTAACTTTTAAATCTTTTCTATACATATATGATTTTCAAGATGATTGTATAGTTGTATATCTATCGGGAATTATGTTATTATTTACAGAAGAATATGGACTAGAATTATACTCTAAATATGGTATAATAGTTCAATCTGTCAATTTTAATTTATTTATAACTGATATTTTCAGTATACATCAAGAATTATTTCAATTGCAATTAGTGTTATAAAAGTCTGAAAAAGATAAGTAGGTTCAAGTTAAAGTAGATCAATTTAAATCACCTAATTTAAAAGAAAAATCAATTGATGGAGTTGTAAAATTTTGATCAGAGGCTTTTATTTTATCTTTAGTTATATTGCTTCAACTAGCTATAAGAGTATCATTTGAAGCAGATAACATCCATCATAAATATTCTGTTGTATTTGTTCATGATATTGTTAATGTTACTGGATTTTTAAAATTAGGAACTCTAAAGAAAAATTCAAATCAGTTAAAATCTTTTATTTTTCATTTTCAAACTTCTAGTTGAATAGGCTCATAAGGTGAAATTATATTAAAATCAGAATTATATGGACTATTTCATTGTCATATAGCAGGTAAATTCCCTTGTCAATTACTATGTTCTCAAGCTGAAGAATCTGTATTATATGATTTACCTACATTTGTTGTAGGCATATTACTTCCTGTTTCTGCAGTTAAATTATCTCATCTATTTTTTATATGAGTAAGAGCCATTTCTATTCAACCATATGCATTATAATATGCATTTGAAGCATTTTCTATTCATTTAGTATTTTTACTATATGGTACCATATAATCAAGTATTACATAAGCTGAAAGACTTATAAGAACTACAAGCCCCATTCAAATAATAATTGAAAATCATGATTTATTTTTTAACATAATATTAAAATTATTTACTAAAATAATCTGTTAAGTTTATTGTTGTTGATATTTTTATTTCAGGAGCAACTCATTTCATAGATCATCTTTTTTTCCGACTTGGAGTCAAGATCATCTGTATACGAGCATATTGATTTATATTTGTTGAATTTTCTAAATCTTTAAATGATAAAGCTCTATCTTTATTTGGATATAAAAATATTTTAAAATCTTTTACACTGATATTATTTCAAAATAAATCTTGCCGATATTGATTTGTATCTCCACTTCAAGCAATTATATCTAGTCAAGAAGTGAATTTTTTATCTATTTTCCAAGTATCTATGATACCATCATAAGATCATGAAGAAGTTCAATCGTGATTTACTCATAAATCTTCTCAAGTCAATTTAAGTATTTGTATAGTTCATATACATCAACTTCAAGCTAGAGAAAAACTACTTTTATCTCAATCACAAGTAGATCAAGCTGGTTTAGTTTTTGCTGGATCTAGCTTCCATATCCATCTAAAAAGTGTTCTTTTTTTTCTATCTCAACTTATTAGATACAATTCTTTAACATTTTCTCATCAAGTAAAAACTATAGGTCAAACTCATAGATTTTCATCATCATCATCTCATCTTTCTCAATCTACTCGATCTTCATCTCAATTATCATTATCATTATTTACATTGTAGTCTATAAACTGAAAACTATATTGTCAATATCTTTGTGGTTTATTTCATAAAGAATTTCAGTAGATATTGTAAATATTATTGAAACATCATCAAGTTCACATATTACTTCAATTTCAACTTATACAATAATAAAAGCCATCTCAATAATTTGTTTGTCAAATAGTTCATCAAGATCAATAATTTCAGTATCATGATTGAATACTAAAATATCAACTAGATGTGTTAGTTCATATTACATATCTATTGAAATATTCTTCAAAATCTATAACTCATCATGCTTTTATCTCTTCAAAAAGTTTTTCTGAAAAATAAAAAGCTTCTTTATTTATATCTGTTTTTTCTATTAGTTTAACTTTTCAGTAATTTACACTTGATAAAGCATAAAATCATCACAGTATAACCATTCAAAAAATAATTATAGCTATTAAAAGTTCTATTAAAGAGAATCATTTTTTGTTTATTTTCATATTTTATCATTATAAAATAAATGTTTTATAAGTAGAGGTAAAAAAAATATTATTTTAGAGATTTTTGGATTTGACCAAAAAAACTTTGGCCATATTCTAAAAACAAAATCTAATAAACTTAAAAAATATGATTTTTTTAGATTATTTTTTTTTGATAACAATAAAAATATACTTCTAAATATTGAAAAGATAAGACTTATAACTAAAACTAATAAATCAAAAAATTTATTGTTTATTTTTTGTTTCATAAACATTGATAAATTATAAAATATGAAAAATTATATAAAAATACTATATAAAATCAAAAAAAAAATAAATATCAAAAACATTTTATTATAAATAAAAAAAATAAAAAGTAAATATATTAAAACTTTACTTTTTTTAAAAAATATGTAAATACATTATATTATTTATAATATTTTATATTATATGTCTTATAAAAT